>JALTID010000046.1 GCA_027004335.1 bacterium | reverse complement strand
GAAAAACCCACCGGTGGATTATGGTACAGGACTTATGGCAGGCTACTACTGGTACTACGATGACTCAAAAGCGAGGAGAGAACTGGGACATAGAAGCAGACCTCTAAAAGAAACCCTTAAAGATGCAATAAATTGGTTCGTAGAAAAAGGATACGTTTAAGATTTAAATCTGGTCACAGTACCTGCCGTGGCATCTAAAATGACCTTCTCCCCTGTTCTTAGTATTTGAGCAGCGTTTTTTATGCCTGCTATAGCAGGGATACCAAACTCCCTAGCAATAATTGCTCCATGGGACAAAAGCCCTCCCACTTCAAAAACTGCACCTGCAACTTTCCCTACAAGGGAACTCCATCCGGGATCCAGATTACTCATCACAATTATCTCCCCCTCCTTCACTTCAAGGAAATCTTCAATTCCTCTGATAACTCTTACCCTTCCCTCAGCTAAACCGGGACTTATTGTAATCCCCACAAGGTGGTCTCCATTCCCCGGTATAGAAAGAGCCTCCCCACCCACTATATAGTCAGGAGCATTTCTCCTCTCAAGGAACCGCTTTTTTCTCTCAGCGGTCTCTTTCTTTAATTTTTCACCAGGAATATTAAGCGCTTCTTTTAATTCATCAAAACTCAGAAAGAAGACCTCTTCTGCGGAATCAAGAATCCGCTTTTTATATAAAATTTCTCCCGCATTTAGAAGAAGTACTCTCATGTCCCTGAGATAAATATCTGCATAGAATCTCATATTTTCCCTCATGGTAAGGTAGGTTCTGGCGAGCCAGAGGAAGATCATAAGCTCTGGAAGATAAACTTTTTTGATTCTGACCCTATCTTTCACGAGATTCCTTTTTACCCTTCTCCACGCTTCCCTGATCCCTAGCTCCTCAATATCTGAGACCATGGAGGATTCAATTATCTTCAAAACCAGAAAGGGGTCCTCCCACCATCTTACAAAAAACAGATCCCTCTCTCCGGAACGATGCCCATACTTTTTCAGAAAGCTTTCAAGCTCATTAAAAAAATCAGGGAATTTTTCTTTTATTTCACCAACATCATTGTCTTCAGTAATACCGGGGGGCATCATCTTTTTTAACCTGAGCATATCTCGCAGAAATCCAATATTCCTGTCTCCCTTTAAGTTTGTGAAAAGGAGATATCCATACTTTTTCGCATTTTCTTCTCCTACCATCATGGAAAAAATTCTATCAACAAAAGGAACACTTATATATGCGTATGTTACCCCCCAGACCACAATGGAAAGAAACTTTTTAAGTTCTTCCTCAATCCTTTCTATTTCCTTCAATATTTCTTCCAGTGAACTCCTTTTTTTCGGAAGAGGCCGTTCCTCTAAATGTTCTTTCACAAACCTGTAAAATTTTTTATAGTTGGAAGTAAAAAACCATGGGAAGCCTGCCATAAGAAATCTTGAAAAAGCTGGAATAAGTTCCAGGGGAACAGTTTTGCTTTGATTTTTTATCTCCTCCCTCATATTTTCAGGAAACATTCTCAAAAGTTCATCGGTTAGAACCCATCTTGGAATAATCCGGAAAGCTTCCCTGAGAAGATCAAGATTTATGTAAATATGCTCATAAAACAGCCCTATGCCGGGCATATTTTTAACATCAATATCCCCTTTTAGCAATACCTCAACAGGAGCTTTTATCATTGAAATTTCAATAGCCTTTCCTACCAGAGAATACATCATAGGACTGACTACCCCCGACCAGAATTCCTCTCCAAGCACTCTGGACCAGTGAAAATTCTCCGCCTTTTCTCTGTGGGTAACCGCTCTCGCCTGGAGAATATAAAGCTCACCTTTATAAACAGTCCACTCTACATCCCTTGGTGACCCATATACTTCTGTAATTTTCTTACCCATTTCACAGATCTTTTTTGCTACCCTGGGTGGCAATTTAACTTTCTGGAAAACCTTTTCCACAAAACCGTTTCCCCCGTCGAAGATAAGGCCTCTGGTAACCTCAGGCACTTTTATGCACTGTCCCTTACACCCATCTTCAAGCAGTTTCAATCTTACAGGCTCATATTTCCCCTGAACCACAGGAATGGCTGTTCCAGGAAGAAACTCAACTATAGAATAACCATTCTGGGAGGTAAAAATGACCCCGGAGTATTCCCCTGCAATAAATTTTTGAATGATCACCGCCGGATAAGAAAGTTCACCGGCCCCCAGCGAATCAAGATATTTTAAAATCGTAGAGGAAAAAAAAGAAAAAAGTACTTTTTTTACTGATCTTTCCATCTCTTCGGGTGAGATAATTCCTGTTACAGATTCACCTATACCTGCCAGAGAGAATTCCTCAGTATCTTCTATACCAAAGGAACTTCTGACAGCATAAATTCCCCATCGGGAAATTCTTCTAATTATACTCTTCTCCACCTCAGGGCAGCAGGAGAAAAGATCAAATTTTTCCACCTGCTCTCTTAACTTCTCAATATCATCATCAGAAAGCTCACCGGAGAAAAAATCAAGATAGTCACCCCCAATTTGATTAAGAACTTTCTTAAAAAAATGAGTGGTAAGTATAACCGCATCAGGGATCTTTATCCCCTTTTGTGCCAGGAAAGCGAGATTAGATCCTTTCCCTCCGGTTAACTCAATTTTAAGAGCCCCTCTATCATTGAGATCCAGAAGGAAATCGCTTATATAACTTTTTCCAGAATCTTTCAATTCTTTTTTCTCTCCACTCAAGCCACGCCCTAACATCACTCCTCCATATTATATCATACAGCGAAGAGTAAATTGCCTCAATATAATCTGTATCTTCAGCAACAATCCAGAAATCTACATGAGAAGAAACAAGAAGATTTACAATTTCAGAGGGAGAGAAATTATCCTTTATCGCCCCCATAAATAGATCATCAGTGACCTGGAATCCGCTATACCCGAATTCGGAAAGCAGTTTTCCTGTCTGTGGGGAAAGGGAGGTGGGAAGATATGGATCAAGAAAATCAAAAATGATATGAGCTATCATCAGGAAATTCAAAAGCGAGAAATTTTCTTTAAAAGGTGATAGATAAATCCTCTCCCATTCCTCCCTTGATACACTGTCCCTCGGGAGGCTTCTATGTGAATCTCCCCTGACTCCTCCATGACCGGGGAAATGTTTTCCACAGGACTCAACACCAGAATCCCTGAAAATCTCAATCCATTTTCTGGCAGGAGCCAGAACCTTTTCTGGATTTGAGCCAAAAGCCCTATCTCCGATTACCTCATTTTCCACCACCAGGACATCAAGCACCGGGGCAAAATTTAGATTGAAACCATAATCTTTAACATCTCTGGCCATCTCTCCGACAATTTTTTCAAACTCAGAAATATCTTCTTCAAAAACCCCAGCAAGTTCTCTCGCTGGGGGATACTCTTCTATCAGTCTGTTAACCCTTCCCCCTTCCTGATCTACTGAAAGAAGTGGAGGTATCCTTGAAGAATAAAGTTTATTGATCTCCTCTAATAAATCCCGCACCTGCTCTCTGGAACAAATATTTCTCCTGAAAAGTATCCATCCTGCCGGGAGAAAATCTGAAAAAATTTTTTTTACATTCTCGGCATCTTTTCCTTCAAAACCCAGAATAAATACACTACCGGCAAGTTCTTTTCTGCTCATTTTCTCCTCTCTGCTGGTTTGATCTGATATTTTAGGACCGCTTTCATATGCTCCGAGTAGGTTTTTGAAAAAAAGTGTCTTCCATTTCCCATTGAAACAAAGTAGAGATAATCCACATCAGCAGGGTAAAGAGCAGTTCTTATTGCATCTACTCCCGGGCTGCCGATGGGGGTCGGAGGTAATCCCCTGTAAATATAAGTATTCCATCTATTTGCTTTATCAAGCAGATCCTTCTTCCTGAGATTCCCATCAAAATGAGGAAAAAGACCATAGATCACGGTGGGATCTGCCTGCAGAAGCATGTGTTTTTTCAATCTGTTGTGATACACTGCGGATATAAGGGGCATTTCATCTGCAGCAAATGCCTCTTTTTGAATAATTGAAGCAAGAATAACAACTCTGTATGTGTCCCACCCAATCTTCTTCTCCCTCTTTTTGAAATCTTCAGGATAATGTCTCCAGAAATCTTTAATCATCGCATCAATAATTTTCAAAGGAGGCGTCTCCGCAGAGAATTTATATGTATCGGGAAAAAGGAAACCTTCAACTCTATCAGATGGGATCCCATACCTCTCAGCCACAGCAGGGTCAAACGCAAACTTTAAAAAATTCTTTTCATCACAAACACCGTTTTTCCCCAATTGCTTTGCAATCTGATAACTGTTGTAACCTTCCGGGATCGTTACTTTCACAAGTAGAGCCTTCCCGGCCACAATTTTTTTTATAAAATCAACGATCCTGTCCCCCCGGATCCCCATGTAAAGACCAGCTTTTATATTGGTCTTACCACTCAATCTCAGATAGTAATAAATAATCCAGAGATCAAGATTGTTGAGGGACTCCTCCTTGCCAATTCTTCTCAGAATTTCTCTGAGATTTTCTCCCCGCTCCACCTTTAATTCAAGTGGAGTTACTATCTTTTTATTTACCGAGACAAAAAAAGTAACAGCAAAGAGCAAAAAAAGGAAAACTACAGAAGCTACACTAACTTTCAGAAAAGTCTTCATCTCAAGCTCTTTAAATATCCCTCAAGAAGATATGTAGCAGCAATCTTATCAATTACTTTCTTATGCTTTTTCCTTTTTATCCCCGCTTCATCAAGAACCCTCCTCGCACCCATAGTGGTCATTCTCTCATCAATAAACTTAACAGGCACATTTATTCTTTTTTTTAACATCTCAGCAAAAGCAGTAACATCCTCTCCTGTCCGACTTATCTCTCCGGTAGAGGTATAGGGCATCCCCAGAATCACCTCTTCCACCTGGTACTCTCTTACAATTTCAGCTATCCTGTTTGCAGTTTTTTTTAGTGAAATAACTTCAATAACCTCAAATGGTTGGGCTGTGATCTTCATGGGATCACTCATTGCCAGCCCCATTTTTTTTGTTCCAAAATCAACTGCAAGAATCCTGCCCATTCTTTAAAACCTTGCATCAATCTTATAAGTTTTTGTTGCTGGAAGAATTAAAATGTCTTCCACACAACTAAAATCTTCTATCCTGCTTTTAAGCTCATGAAGCTCTTCTTCTTTAAAATATGAAAAGGTAAACCATAGATTCCACTCACCCTCTCTCAGGTAATTATGAGTAACTGCTTCAAGTGAATTTAGATAAGTCACTACTTCATCCATGCAATTATCTTTAGCTTTTAATGCAACAAGGAGAGATCTAAAACCCAGTTTTTCTTTTGCAAGAATTGCCCCAATTCTCCTTATTATACCTTCTTTTTTCAGATCCCCCACCATTTCTAATACTTCATTTTCAGAGACCCCCAATTTTTTCCCAATATCTCTCCACGGTGTAGTACTTACAGGGAAATCATACTGAAGAATTTTTAAAAGGTTATCTTTGATCTCTTTCTTCATATTGCCCTCTTCACCGCAGGACCATTGGGATAATTCCCGCGTTCAATTTTATAAGCAAGAGAGTCTTTAAAATCATACCCTGCTGGAACATGGACACAGTAGGGTTCCTCCTCAAGATAATCACCTGTTATGCCATACGCCCTTGCTCTTGATCCACCACATATCTCCTTGAAATCACAGGCCCCACACTTACCTTTAAGCTTCTCCGGATCTCTCAGGTCCTTAAAAACCTGATGCTCCTGATAAACCTTTATGAGGTCATCCTCTCTAACATTACCGGTTCTTATGGGCAAAAATCCACTGGGAAAAATATCCCCTGTCTTGGAAATAAACATTATACCCCTTCCATCAGTAACACCTGTTGTAAATCCTGCATAATGGGGGCTTCCTCCATCTGAATAAGCTCCTTTAACCTTATCAGGTGAAATTTCCATACCCTGAGACTCCATCCTTTCTATTAAAAATCTCCTGTAATGGGTAGCAGCAGTGGTTTTAATTGTAAAAGAGTATTTCTGAGAGATCTTATATAATCTTTCAAAAGCCTCCTCCACCAGTGAAGGAGGGATCATATCCCAGAGAGTTGCCCGCCCTGTGGGAACAAGAAAAAAAACATCCCACATAACAATCTCATAACTTGAAAGTAACTTAGCAATACTTTCAAGATCTCCGTAATTCCACTTTGTTACTGTGGTATTAACCTGGACATCCATACCCAGCTCTATAGACCATTTAACACCATTCATTGTATAATCAAAAGAACCATTGACCCCCCTGAAGGCATCATGTATAAATCTGTTGGAACCATCAAGACTGAAGGATATTCTTCTGAGTCCAGAATCATAGAGCTTTTTCAATCTCTCCTTCGTAACAAGAGGCGTCCCACTGGGACTCATTGCAACTCTTAATCTCTTATCCACACCATATGCCACAAACTCATAAATATCTTCTCTCTTGAGAGGATCTCCCCCGGTGTATATCAAAATAGGAGCAATTTCAAATTCGGCGATCTTATCGATCAGTTTTTTTCCTTCTCTGGTTGTTAATTCCCGGGGATGTGGATCAGGCATTGCCACCGCCCGACAATGCCTGCATGCAAGATCACACGCCTGGGTAACCTCCCAGAAGACTATTAAAGGACTTCTGTTAAAATCAAGCTTCATTCCATCCTTCCTTTATCATCTTTGATAGTTCAATGGCAAAATAGGTGAGGATAAGATCAGCCCCCGCTCTTTTTATGGCGAGAGTTGCCTCCCACATTGCCCTTTTCTCATCGAGCCAGCCTAATTTCGCCGCAGCTTTTATCATAGAGTATTCACCACTCACCTGATAGGCAGCAAGGGGATAATCAAATCTATTCCTTACCTCCCTTATAACATCAAGGTATGGCATAGCAGGTTTAACCATGACAATATCAGCTCCCTCCTGAATATCCAGCTCAATCTCCATCATAGCCTCTCTGATGTTAGCAGGGTCCATCTGGTAACTCCTCCTGTCTCCAAAAGCAGGAGCAGACTCAGCAGCATCTCTGAAAGGTCCATAGAAGCTGGAAGCATACTTTGCAGCATACGCCATGATGGGTATATCTTCATAGTTATACTCATCAAGAACCTCCCTTATGGCACCTACTGCACCATCCATCATACCGGAAGGTGCCACCATATCAGCACCTGCCTCCACCTGAGAAAGAGCAATCTTTTTTATGATTTCAAGAGTTTCATCATTCAGGATCTTTCCATCTTTCACGATTCCACAGTGCCCATGATTAGTGTATTCACAGAGACATACATCTGTGATAATGATTAAATCGGGGTACCTATCTTTTATGTACCTAACACCCCTTTGAATTATTCCATCCTCCACCCATGCCTGAGTGGCCTGAGAATCCTTCTCATCAGGGATTCCAAAAAGAATTATTGCAGGGATACCAGCTTCCATCGCCTTCTCAATCTCTTCCTCAACTTTATCCACCGTATATCTGTAAATACCTGGCATCGAAGAAACCTCAACTTTTTTACCCCTACCATCCTGAATAAAAACAGGATAGATCAAATTAGAAGAGGAAAGCCTCGTTTCTCTCCTCATCTTTCTAAAATTATCTTTCATCCTTAATCTTCTCAATCTCAAAATAGGGAAATACATTTTAACCCCCTTTTTCTTTTTTCACATAACTGATTAAAGTTCTATAAACACCCTCTATGGTGTGCTCATCTGCCTCTACAAGAGGTTCAATCCCATACTCTTTGATAGTAGAAGAAGTTACAGGACCGATGGAGATCACTTTTTTTCTCAAAAAATCAAGTGATGAAAAATGCTCTGCAAAATTTTTAAAGGTTGAAGAACTGGTAAAAAGAAAATAATCGGAATTTTTTACTTCATCCACTTCATTCTGCTTGTGGGTAACTTTTATGGTCTGGTAGAGACTTATAATCTCTGTTTCTACCTCATTTTCTCTCAATATCTGTGGAAGAGCATCACGAGCAACTTTTGCTCTGAGAATCGTTACTTTTGCTGGCTTCTCCTTCAGAAGTGCTTCAGCAAGAGATTCAGCCACAAATTGTGGAGGTACAAGATCAGAGATTATTCCATATTTTTTTAATTCCTCTATTGTTGAAGGTCCGATTGCTGCAACTTTTTTCATCCCTATACATCTAACATCAAGAGAATTTTCATTTAAGATTGAAAAAAAGAATTTAACACCTCTGGGACTGGTAAAAACAAGATAATGAGAGTTATCCTCTTTAAAACATATTTTCTCCTTAACTTCATCAATAAAATCAAGAGGTTCAAACCTTATAACAGGGAAGAAAACCACTTCTCCTCCTTCATTCCATACTCTAATTCCCAGATTCATCATATCTTCTTCTGAACGCATTATAGCAATTTTCCTGCCATATAAGGGTAATTTTTCAAACCATACATTCTGCTCCCTATATTTTACCACATCACCTATAACCGTAATTGCAGGAGGCTTTATCCCTTCTTTCTCTGCAAGGTCTGCAATATTCCTAATTTTTCCAGTTATTACCTTTTGATTATAATAAGCACCATTTTCAATAATGGCCACAGGGGCTTCAGGAGACTTTCCGAGTTTAATTAACCTTTCCATATTGTTCCTTAAATTTCCCACGCCCATAAAAATTACAACAGTACCTCCAAATCTGGCAACTGACTCCCAGTCCACAGATGGGTAATTCTTTCCCGGATCCTCATGACCTGTAACAAACATCACCATGGAGGTGACTTTTCTGTGGGTGAGAGGGATTCCCGCAAACTCAGGTGCAGCCACCCCTGCAGTTATTCCCGGTATAAGGCGGAAAGGTATCCCAGCCTCTGCAAGTTTCTCAAGTTCTTCACCTGTTCTGCCAAAAATAATTGGATCCCCACCCTGAATTCTGAGAACTCTTTTCCCTTCCTTTGCTTTACTTACGAGAAGATCATTTATTTCATACTGCTTTAAGTAATGATGCTTTGCCTCCTTTCCTGCAAAGATGATGTCGGCATCAGGATTGGCAAAACGGAGAATCTCTCTGTGAATAAGCCTATCGTGAACAATAACATCCGCTTTCTTCATCTCCAGCAGGAGTTGATAGGAGATAAAAAGGGGATTTCCTGGACCTGCCCCTGCTATGATTACCTCTCCTGCCATTTTTTTATCATCTCCAGTATATTTTCCACTCCCTTCTTCAAAAATTCCTCATATATTCTTTCCGGGAAATCTTCCCATTTTTCAATAGATTCAGACAGCCTGACATCCACATAGTTTTTACCATCCGGAGTTATTACACTTCCGTAAAAATAAAGTTTCCCTTTTTTTTCAAAACAGTAGAGGCCAACCGGAGTCCTACAATCAAGCTCCAGCAAATTTGCAACTCTTCTTTCTATCCAAAAGGTTTTCCAATCATTGTTATCATGAGAGAAAAGACTGTTAAATCTACCTTTCCTCGCCTGTACCACTATGAATCCCTGATTGGGTGAAGGAATAAAAGAAGCAGGATCAAAAGAAAACCACCTTACCTTCCATGTCTGTCCAAGCCTCTCAAGAGCTGCGGCTGCAAAAATCAGCGCATCAAAATACCCTTTTTTAAGCTTGCTGAGTCTTGTATCCACATTGCCACGAATATCAACAATATTACGACTGTTGTAAAAACGCTTTAGAAAAGCCCTCCGTCTGAGACTACCTGTACCGATTTTTCCCTTTTCCAGGATCCTCATTACCTCACTCTCAATATCTCCAACAATAAGAACATCCTCAACTTTTCCTCTTGGTAACACCCCTATTATCTCTGTTCCCTGTGCAATTCCTCTTGGAATATCCTTTGCACTGTGAATGGCAAGATCTATTTCGCCCCTTACAAGTGCATCCTCAAGTGCACCTGTAAAGACTCCTTTACCTCCAATTTCGTAGAGGAGGGATTCTCCGTCAAGATCACCTCTTGAATGGATAATCCTTACAGAAGTCTCAATACCCCTACTGTTCAGGAAATCTTCAACCTTTTTTGTCTGAGCCAGGGCCAGTTTGCTTCCCCTGGTCCCCAGTATCAATGGCTTTTCTTTCATATCCAGAAAAAATCAGCTGAATAAGATCATATATCTCGTCACTCCAGGCACCCCGGGTAACATCCCTTACTTTCTCAAGATGAAGATGAATCAACTTTCTAACAAGAAGAGATGTTTGATAATCAATTTTCTCCTTCATCTCCCGGGGGATCTTATATCTGCTGTAAAGCTCCTCCATCATCTCTTTCCTTATTTCTTCACTTCTTGAATACATCTTCTCAATCATTGGAGCCACATACTGCTCAGCCACCCACCTCATATATCTGAATGATTCTTCTTCAAGAACATCTGCTACCTTCTTCACAGCTTTTAACCGTTGTCTTTTATTTTCTTCGGTAAGACCTTTAAGATCATCCAGATAAATAACTTCAATGTTTTTAATTGGTTTCGAAAACTTCGCTCCCCTGGGAATTGAAATATCAATTATCACAATAGGTGATCCTGGTGAAGATGCAAAAGACTCCTCAGTTATGATTGGAGATGAAACTGTGGTTGCAATAACAATTCCATCAAAATCTGACAGATGCTCCAATGCAAAATCCCTCCCTATCGCTTCTGCCCCCCAGTTTCTCGCGATCTCTCTTGCTCTATCAATATGCTTGCTTGTAAAAGTTAGTTTTTTCACACCATAATCAACAAAATTTTTTGCCACAAGATCAGCCATACTACCGCTACCAATAATAAGAAATTTATTTTCTAAAAGGGAGCCAATTTTCTCTTTTAAAATCTTCACTGCAATATAGGGTATAGAAATAGGACTTGAAAGCTCAGGGAATGCTGTTCTAACATCTTTATTCACATGAAGGGCCGTGGAGAAGAGTTTTTCCAGGTACTTTCCAGCAGTTTTATAATTATGTGCTATCTGATAAGCCTCCTTAACCTGTGCGACAATTTCTTTCTCACCAACTACCATGGAATCAAGACCTGTAATAACCTCAAAGAGATGCTTCACAGCTTCTCTATCCTGGAAAAAATAAAAAAAGTCCCTGGAAACAACAGTGTCAAAAATTGAAAAAAGTAGGGTCAGAAGATCGTCAAATCCGTACTTATTTTTCCCTGCATAGTAGAGTTCTGTTCTGTTGCAGGTTGATAGATATAGAAATTCTCCATCAAGTCTTGGAGAAGTTTTTTTATAAATTTCCTTCCGTAAATGAGGCAAAAGAGCAAATGCTCCCCTGATCTCAGGGGGAGCTGTTCTATAATTCAAACCTAAAACACTATACCTCATCCTTCAATTCCCCTTCAACCTCTTCCCGAGTCTCACTCCATGATTCACCACCTGTGAGTCTTTCAACTATTTCCCTGGCAGAACCAAGGAGAATTTTCCCCCTATCGGGAATACCCTTTTCCTTCATCTTATCTCTTATATCAGAAACAAATTCAAGAGCCCTTGCCAGATCATCGGGAAGCATTCTTTCTAATTTCTCCCTTAATGCTCTGGAGAAAGATGGAGCCTTTCCTCCTGTTGAAATGGCAATCGTTATATCTCCTTTTTTCACAACTGATGGGAGATAAAAATCACATAGTTCCGGTTGATCCACAACATTCACCATAATTCCACAACCTCTCGCAAAATCATAAATCCTCTGATTAATCTCTTCCTCATCGGTAGCAGCAATAACTATAAAAGCATCAGAAGGAACAAGATTCTCAGAAAAAGAATCTGCCACCCATTGAAACTGTCCCTCTTTGAGGAGAAGGGAGAGTCCTTCTGATAAAAAGGGAGAAATAACATAAATCTCACTTCCTGCCTGCAATAGATCAAATACTTTTCGTTCAGCAACTTTGCCGCCACCAACTACAACTACCTTTTTTCCTCTCAAATTGAGGTAGATCGGGAAAAAACTCATTGTGATTTCGCTTCTTCCATACCTATTTCTTCATCCGTTAAATAGCACGCTGGATCAGGAGCCCATGGATCTCCTGTAACTGCTTCTGCCCTTGCCCTGAAATTTCCACCACAAATATCCAGGAATCTACACCGGGCACATCTGCCTTTCACCCATCTCTTTTTATCCTTTAATTTCATAAGAAACTCGTTGTTCTCATCATACCAGATTTCACTAAAAGGCCTCTCCCTAACATTTCCCAGAGTATGATCCCACCAGAATTGATCGGGGTGGACATTTCCCAGCCAGTCAATATTGGCAATTCTGGTCCCACTTCCATTTCCTCCATTTAGCCTCAGTAATTCATAGATTTTCTCAGCTTTTTCAGGATCTTTTTCCAGCATCCTCAAGTAGAGGTAGGGGCCATCGGCATGGTTATCCACAGTAAGAACCTCAATCAAATTCCCCTTCTTATCAATTTCCTCAACCTTTTCAATTATCATATCTATTATCTTTCTTGTTTCCTGTGGGGAAAGCTCAGCTTTAGTTAACTTTTTGCCTCTACCAGAATAAACCAGATGGTAGAAGCAGATCCTGTTAATGCCTTCCCTCTCCATCACCTTAAAAAGTTCCGGGATCGTCTTATAATTGTATGCAGTTATGGTAAAACGAAGCCCAACTTTAACATGGTGTTCTTTCAGATGTCTTATCCCCTTCAGGGCCATCTCAAAGGCACCCTTCAGACCTCTGAATTTGTCATTAACTTCTGGGTTACCTCCATCAAGACTAACTCCCACATAACTGAATTTAGCTTCCCTGGTCCCCCTTGCAAGGGATTCGTCAATAAGAGTCCCGTTGGATGAGATCACAGTTCTTATGCCCTTCTCTTGAGCATATTTCCCCAGTTCAAAGAGATCCTCCCTCATATAGGGTTCACCACCGGAGAAGAGCAAAACAGGTACTCCTAATTGAGCCAGATCATCAATCATTTTTTTTGCTTCAGCAGTAGAGAGTTCCAGGGGATGGGGTTTATCTTTTGCATCAGCGTAACAATGAATACAGTGGAGATTGCATACTCTTGTCATGTTCCATACTACAATGGGCTTAGCATCTTTCTCATAACGAATCAGATAATGAGGGGTCTTACCATGTCTCTTATACCTCAATTCATCTCCGGGCTGAATCTTACCGGTTACAAGTCTGCTGAAATCAATCATTCTTTACGCCTCAGACATTTTGGAATTTATTATAACATAATTTTAAAATGGGAGGTAAAAAACCAGCAGAGGCATGACTGGTCATGCCTCTGCAGAGTAATTCCTTGACCACTAACTATACATTTTCTCCACAAGATCTCTGTACTTATCCTCCACTTTCCATCTCTTAACTTTAAGAGTGGGCGTTAACTCACCACTCTCAGGAGTCAATTCCTCACTGATAAGTTCAAATTTTTTGATCGTAGAGTATCTAGGGAGATCCTTATTTACTTCATCCACCGCATTCTGAAAAATTTTCTTGACATCCTCCCGCTGAAGGAGTTCCTTAAAATCGCTGTACCGAATATTATTTTCCGCTGCATGGGCCTCCAACTCCTCAAAATTGGGTTGTATAAGAGCAACACAGTAAGGTCTTCTATCACCTATAACCACTACCTGTTCAATAAATCTGTTGAGTTTTAATTTATTCTCAATTGGTTGCGGGGCAATATTTTTCCCTCCTGCGGTGACAATTATATCTTTTTTTCTGTCAGTTATAAAAAAATATCCTTCCTCATCTACCTGTCCAATATCACCAGAATGAAACCAACCATCTTCACCTATTGCCTCTTTTGTCGCCTCAGGCTTGTTGTAATAC
>JALTID010000045.1 GCA_027004335.1 bacterium | reverse complement strand
GAATAAGATAATCAGAAAGTTCTCCACTAAGATATTCGGAAGAAACAAGAAAGAACATCTCTCCATCAGGAGGAAGATCAAAAATAATTTTCCCCGGAGCGAAAAGATCTTCTGAAGCTTCATAACCTCTCGCAGCCTCAAGGGGATAAGTAACTTTTCTATAAATAATGTGCTCCTCTACAAAAACAGCATTTTTAAAATAAACAAAACCCTCTTCTCCTGAATTTTTCCTAACACCTGTAAGATCTTCTCCTTTAATTATTTCAACTTCTAAGACATCCCATATTCCTGGTGTATTGACCCAGTGATGATCCCTTAATGCAAATTTTGGTCTGATCTCAAGTCTCAGTTTCTCAGAAGATAAATTTTTATAAACAACAACTGTTATATTTTCCCCTTCTACCATCATTATTTTTTTTAGAAGATAAACTTCTTCGCCCACTTTATATGCAAAAGAGGGATAGGGTCTCAGCCAGCTTTTCAGAAGAAAAATGTAACCTTCAGGATAGACGGTACCAGGGTAGTGGTTAGAATCAAGATAAATTTCGCCTCCTGTTGAAACTACTTTTTCCTCCACAGTGGGAAGAATATTTATTCTCCTTCCCCTCTTACCCGCTACCAGAAGGGAATGGTACTTTCTCTCATTTATCATAAAAGAGGTCCCAAGGGCATATCCCCCTACCCCATTTGTTAAAATCCACTCCCCACCTGTTAAACTCATAAGATCCTCTCACTAAGATTACATTTAGATTTTATCATAATAAGATGATTACATCTAATATTTTAAAGGAGAAATAAGGGAATCAACTATTTACTGAATAACCACAGTGTGGTAAAATAGTTTAACTATTCAGAGGAGTAAAAGTTGGATCCTGAAAAAGTAAAAGAATATTTCTTCAATGATCGATACGCACGATTCTCAAAAATTGAAATCGTTGATGTAAAAGAAGGGTACTGCAAAGTAAGGATGGAAATAGAAGATATTCACCTCAATGCCCTTGATATTCTCCATGGGGGGGCCATATTCACTTTAGCAGATTTTGCTTTCGCAGTAGCATCTAATTCAAGGGGAAGAGCAGCCGTAAGTATAAATGCCTCAATCACATATTTCAAACCACCAACAGGTAAAATTGTTTATGCAGAAACAGAGGAGATAAATCTGGGGAACAGACTGGCTACTTACCAGATAAAGGTTTATGACGATAAAAATACAAACATCGCACTTTTTACAGGTACCGTGTTCAGAACCAGCAAAGAAACTTCATTTGAGGGAGGATAAAATTGCCGGGAGAAATTCTCAGGATTGACATTACCGAGGAAATGGAACAATCTTACCTTGATTACGCCATGAGCGTGATCATAGGAAGAGCTCTACCCGATGTCCGTGATGGGTTGAAACCTGTTCAGAGAAGGATCCTCTACTCAATGTATGAGATGGGAAACACAAGTGGTAAGCCCTTTAAAAAATCAGCAAGGGTCGTTGGGGATGTAATAGGTAAATATCACCCCCATGGTGACACTGCTGTTTACGATGCTCTTGTAAGAATGGCTCAGGATTTCACAATGAGATACACGCTGGTGCAGGGGCAGGGAAACTTTGGTTCGGTGGATGGTGATTCTCCTGCTGCAATGAGATACACAGAAGTAAGGATGGCAAAGATCGCAGAAGAACTGATGGCTGACATTGAGAAAAACACCGTTGACTTTATGCCGAACTATGATGGATCTCTGGAGGAACCTGTGGTATTACCATCCCGGCTTCCCAATCTCCTTTTAAATGGAACCACAGGGATTGCTGTTGGAATGTCATCAAACATTCCACCTCACAACCTCAGCGAGGTAGTGGATGGTACTATTGCCTACATAAAGAATCCCGAGGTAAGCATAGAAGAGCTAATGAAGTATATAAGAGGCCCTGATTTTCCCACCTCAGGCATAATAAATGGTACAAAAGGTATTTACGATGCATATACCACAGGGAAAGGACAATTAAAGATAAGGGCAAAAGTTAGAGTAGAGAAAAAAAAAGGAGAAAAAATAGCTATTGTAATAACAGAGATCCCTTTTCAGGTAAACAAAGCACGAGTCCTGGAACACATAGCAAATCTTGTTCAGGAAAAAAGACTTGAAGGGATTTCTGATTTAAGGGATGAGTCCAACAGGGAAGGGATAAGAGTAGTTATTGGATTGAAAAAAGGTGTAAATCATGAAGTAGTTCTCAACAGGTTATTCAAAGAAACTGATCTTGAAAAACCTTATAATATAAACCTTACAGCAATTGTATATGGTAAGCCTCACCTTTTAAATTTAAAAGAGATCCTCCGTTACTTTGCCGAACATAGAAAAGAAGTAATAATAAGAAGAACCCAGTATGATTTAGCAAAAGCAGAAGAAAAAGCTCATATTCTGGAAGGCCTTAAAATTGCCGTGGAAAATATTGATGAGGTTATTACTCTGATAAAGGCCTCTCCAAACCCCACAGAGGCAAAAGTAAGACTGATAAAGAGGTTTTCTCTTTCTGAGAGACAGGCACAGGCCATCCTTGATATGAAACTTCAGAGACTAACAAATTTAGAAAGAGACAAGATAATCAACGATTATAAAGAAACACTGAAACTGATAGAGAGGCTGAGATATGTTCTTGACCATGAAGAAGAAGTAAGAAAAATAATGATTGAAGAGTTAGAAGAAATAAAGAAAAGATACGGAGATGAGAGAAAAACCGAGATAAGCGAAGAAATAAAAGAGATCAATCTTGAGGACACTATCCAGAATGAGCCAATGGTTATAACTATAACCAACAAAGGGTATATTAAGAGAACAAAACTTAATCAGTTCAGAACATATTCTAACAGAGGTGGAAAAGGCATAAGAGCATCAGGTCAAAAAGATGGAGATTATGTAACACATCTTTTTACCGCAAATGCTCTTGATTATCTACTGATCTTTACGAGCAAGGGAAAAGTTCACTGGAAAAAAGTCTATGAAATACCTGAAGGAAGCAGAACAGCCCAGGGAAAGGCAATTGTGAATCTGCTTTCTCTTGACGATGATGAAAAAGTAGCAACTGTACTTCCAATAAAAAACTTTAACGCAGGTGAACATCTTTTTTTTACAACTTCCAATGGATATGTAAAAAAAGCGGCTCTTCAGGCTTTTTCCAGACCGATGAGAAGGGGAATAAGAGCTATTACTCTTGAAGAAGGTGACGACCTTATCGCTGTGAAGCTTCTTAGGAAAGATGAAAACATCTTTATCGGTACAAGAAGAGGTTATTCCATAAGTTTTTCTTCATCAGAAGTTCGCGAGATGGGTAGAGAAGCCCGCGGGGTGAAAGGTATCACATTGAGAAGAAGTGATAAAGTAATAAATATGGTAATACTGAAGGAGGATGCAACCATTTTGAGCGTATCAGATAACGGATATGGGAAAAGAACAAAAACCAGAGGCTTCAGAATCCAGAGAAGAGGTGGAATGGGAATTATTGCTATGAAATTAACCCAGGGAAGTACAGTAGTAGGCTACCTTCAGGTGAGCCCAAAAGATGAGATTATGGTTATAACCGAGGCTGGAAGTATAATAAGACTCAAGGTTAAATCTGTACCTGTACGAGGGAGAAATACACGAGGTGCCAGGCTAATAAAAACTTCAGTCACTAATAAAGTAACAGCGGTGGCAAAAGTTGTTAATAATGAAAAAGATAATAATCTTTCTCTTCTTGACAATTAGTTTTTTATCCAGCTGTAGCCGTAACCCCAACGAACTTTACAATCTTGCTCTTTCAAGCTACTCAAACAAAGATTATCCAGACTCCATCAGGTATCTCAAAAAAATAATTTTAAAATACCCTCGGTCTTCTTTCACTCCAAAAGCAATGAAGCTTATGGGGGATATATTTCTCTACAATCTTTCTCAGGAAAAAACAGGTATTGAAGTTCTTCTCAGAGTAACAAAATATTTTCCACAAGCCACAGAAGCAGCGTTAGCCTCATATGAAATTGCAGAATACCATTTTGAAAAAGGAGAATATGAAAGAACGATCCCTTTCTTAAGAAGGATCCTCAATTATCCGGCCCCCAGGAGCATAAAAGAAAATACTCTCCATATGCTAATTTACTCTCATTATTTTACTGAAGATTATGAAGATACGCTGTCCTATATAAACAAGTTCTTAACAGATTTTAAAAACAGCAGAAACTTCTGGGAAATAACTCTCCTTAAGGTTCAGGTTATGGAAGAAGAAGGAGAAGATGGAGAAGCAGAAAAAATATTAAAAAATGTGATAGAAAGGGCACCTGATAAATTTAAAAGTGAAGCAACAATAAATCTCTCAAACCTCTATACAAGGAAAGAAAACTTCAGAGAGGCCCTTATCCTCCTGTACAAACTGAGAAACCAACCTAAACATTCTCCCTTAATAGATAAAAAAATAAAGATGCTTGAAAGTATAATATACAATAAACACAGGTTTAAATGATGGCTGGAAATAGTTTTGGCAAAATTTTTAGAGTTACCACATGGGGGGAGTCTCATGGAAAAGCGTTGGGAGTTGTAGTTGATGGCTGTCCCCCCGGAATTCCACTCTCGGAAGAAGATATTCAGGTAGAACTTAACAGGAGAAGACCCGGTACAAGTTCTGTTGTCTCTCCTCGACAGGAAAGGGATAAAGTAGAAATAGTTTCAGGAATATTTGAAGATAAAACAACAGGTACTCCCATTTCTATGATAATCAAAAATGTAGATGTGGATTCAAGCAAGTATGTTCCTCTA
>JALTID010000044.1 GCA_027004335.1 bacterium | reverse complement strand
CAAATTTGTGAACAGGCACATAACAAAAGAAGACCTTGATTTACAGAATGATCTCGGTTATATCATCAAGGACGAGATGTTTGGGAGATTTCTACCTTATACTCTCCTGACTTTTGCGGCATTGGGGGTATATTTTGTCTTTCTTTACAGAATATTCTCCCATTCTGTTAAAACACCTTTTACACCTGTTGAAGGGATCGTTTATACATTGATAGCACTTGCTTTCATAGTCATTGGTGCAAGAGGGAAGTTGGGTAAAAAGAGTTTCCAGATCGCTGATGCCTTTTTTAATGACAAAGCCTCAACCGGTAATCTATCTCTCAATGGTGTGTTTACTTTTTATAGGTCAACATTCTTTGGAGAAGTTGAGAAAATAAGGGAGTTCAAGCAGAATAATGAAGATTTGGAATTTGTAAAGGAAGTTATTAAAACACCACAAGCCATTTTCATCTCAAGGGAATTTCCTCTGGAGAGAAAATTCGTCTCCTTTGATAACCCCATAATAGAACCATCCAGCTACAACATCATTATCTTTCTCATAGAGAGTTTCAATGCCAAACATATAGATAGCTTTAATGAAGGAGTGGGAAGCAAATTCCAGGTAACACCAAATTTTGATAACATTTCATCCATGGGTCTAATGTTCACAAACTTTTTCGCCAACGGAGTAAAAAGCTTAAACGGGATAACTGCAGTTCTAACAGGTATTATTAAGCCCTTTGGATTTAATACTCTTGGCTTTGGTCTTGAGGAATCCCGGCTCTCTTATCTTGGAAGAATAGCCAGAGAAAATGGTTACCACACCATCGCCATGCAATCATCCCTGAGGAAATCTTTCCGCATAGACAAGATAACAAAAGAGGCTGGCTTCATTGAATACTATGGAGCGGAAGATATGGGATTTCATGGTCCCGAAGAAGGACATCCGGTATTTGGAACATGGGACAGAAATATGTACATTCTATTGCTGGATAGGCTAAGAAATGTTAAGGAACCATTTCTTGTTTTTATGTTCACTTCGGCAACTCACAGCCCCTACAAGAGCCCCGGAAAAAGGTGGGAGAAATATCCCCATGATGAAAATGGGGTAACAGGCTATCTTAACACCCTTTACTACGCAGACTGGGCAATTGGGGATTTTATGGAAGAGGCCCGGAAATATTCGTGGTTTAAAAACACTATCTTCTTCTTTCTTGCTGATCATGCTTTCCTTCTCCCTGACAAGCCATTGATAAAAATGGGATACAATATCCAGGATAGGCAGCTTGAATTTATGAGAATCCCTTTAACAATTTATGCTCCAGAGATTATCCATCATCAGAAAATAAATACAGTAGGGTCACAGGTGGATATTTTCCCGACCATTCTTCAATTAATGGGTGCAAAAAACAAATTTACAACAGTGTCAAACTCTCTCCTTACCTCGGATCGGAGGGAATTTGCAATTAATCTCAACGGCTACATTTATACATTGGTTACCCCGGAAGGGTATATTAAATATGACCAGAGATCTGTTTTTGAAAAAACGGGAGATCCGGATCTTAATATATTACTTAAAATTGACGAGGTACTCAGCTATCTTCTACTGGAAAATCATCTTTTTGAGGACTAATTCCCACATATTCCACATCTTCTGCATTTTCCCACAACACAGGGGGAGGAAACTTTTTCTTTTTCAGACAGCCTTAATTCACTCCATAAAAAGCTTTTCCTGAGAGGAAAAGATATCCTCTCCCATGGGAAGAAATGATCTCTTGGATAACTACCAAGAATCAGTTCATCAATTATTTTTTTATTTTTTTTGTAAAATTTCCCTGGGGAAAAAAAGAGCCTATCTCTAAATACCTTCTCTACGATATCTTCGTCACTCCTCGCAATGAAACCCTCTATGAATGCATCATAAATATTCTCAAAGAAAAATTTAACTCTCACCTTTTGTTCATTCCTTTTTAGAAAAGAAATCTTGGAGAGGGTCATTTCCATTGGAAGCATTCTTTTCCACTGGAAAGGAGTAAAGGGTTTTGGTACAAAGATGCTGAAAGAGGCACTGAGAAATATTCCTCTGGTTCTTCTTTTAAGAAGCGAAAGAAAAGCGAGAATATTTTCCTCCTCGTAGAGACCTTCTTCTCTTCCAATGATAAAATAGAGTTTAAATCTTTTTATTCCGGCTCCAGAAGCTCTATTTATAAAAAAAATAAACTGCTCATCGGTTATAAACTTATTGAGCTTTTTCCTCTCCTCTTCTGACCCTGTTTCAGGCGCAAGAGTAAGAGTTCTGGTGCCGGCTTCAGAAAGCAGGTTGAAAAAATCATCTTCCTCGTAATCTGCCCTTATAGAAGAAAAAGTCACTTTTTTACCCCTCTTAATAAGCCCTTTTATAATCTTTATAAACTGCGGATGATCAGATGGTGAGGGGGAAATTAAACCTATCTTCTTTATCCCACTACCCCACTCTTCCACCCTTTCCAGAATATTTTCAACCGCCAATGGCCGTGGAGGTAAGTATGCAAAACCTGCCCCACAAAATCTACAAAGATGGGTACATCCCCGCTGGATCTCAATCAAAAAACTCCTGCCAAATTCTCCTTTATCCGAGAAAAAAACAGACCACGCACCAGCTGCTTCGTCAAAGGACGGAATGGGTACCCTTTCCGCCTCTTTTTTACCTGTCGAGATAATCCAATCCTCTTTGAGCAGGCTATCCAGAAATTCATCTCTTATACCACCTACAGCAGCAAATATGTCAAGAAGATGGAGAAGTTTTTCCTCCCCTTCACCGGGCACTATCGCATCTACAAAAGGCAAAAAGGGATAAGGATTAAAAAAGGTGATGGCACCACCCAGTATGACAGGAGGAAAATCTTCTCTTTCTCTGGAAAATAAAGGGATCTCCTCTTCCTGAAAAAATTTTAAAAAATTTAAAAGATCATTTTCAAAAGAAACAGAAAGGAAAATAATATCGCAATCTTTCAGATTAATACCACTTTCCAGAGACCTGTGAGATTCAATAGTAAATCTTTCTCCCCAGAAGAGGGGATGAGAATTTATCTCCCTGTACGCCCAGTGAAAACCAAGATTGGCAATCGCAACGGAGTAGTGATTGGGGAAGAAAAGCCCAGCCCTGTATTTTTTACTTCTGTCAAAAACAATACGATTCTCTTCTTCCTTGTTTTTCACCAGATAGCTGCCTCAACTAAAATTTCTTCTCCCTATTTTTTCTCCTCCATATCGCAGGGCGGGTATAATCGTCAATATAATCACCCTCATGGTGATTCTCTAACTTCACACCAGTTGAACCCTCTTCATAAAACCCCGTCCCAAATGGATGTGTTCCTGTTTCATCAACATTTAGATGAAGAGGAGGTTTAGTTTCTTCCGTTGTAGAATCTTCACCAACTTTTTTCTTCTTGCCTGCCCCAATAATTGTTATCCTTATCTCATCATCTTTTAGATCATTACTGGTTCCCACCCCTGGAAGTACCTCAGTCTCACTTCCAAAGTATTCCTGAATATATTTCATCGCATCCTCAAATTCATCAAAAGTGAAATTTTCCTCAGGGAAAATGATATTTACGAGGATCTTAAATGGATTTTCAAGCTCGTTATTTTCTACCAGCGGGTTGGAAAGAGCAAGTTCTAAGTCACTTTTCACTCTATCTTCCCCGGATGTTACTCCTGTGCCCATAATTACTTCTCCAGCATCCTTTAAAACGCTTCTAACATCATTAAAATCACGGTTTATGTATCCGTTGCTTTCTACTATATCAAGAATTCCCTTCACAGCAAGATAAAGAACTTCATCTGCCTTGCCAAATACATCTTTAAATTTCATTCCTTTCCCAAAATATGTTGATAACTTGTCGTTGGAAATTACAATTAAAGCATCTACTACCTCTCTGAGCTTGCTGAGACCCTCTACTGCTCTTAGCTTTTTTCTTTCACCTTCAAATCTAAAGGGCATTGTGACAATTCCAACCACCAGAGCATCAAGTTCCTTAGCAATCTTAGCTACAACAGGAGATGCCCCTGTACCAGTACCACCACCCATTCCAGCAGTAACAAATACTAAATCAGCACCCTCTAAAACTTGCTGTATCTTATCCCTATCCTCAATAGCTGCCTTTTCGCCAATTCTTGGATTCCCCCCACTCCCCAGTCCCTTGGTAAGTTTTTCACCTAACTGCAACAAAACTCCTGCATTAACTCTACTGAGAGCTTGAAAATCAGTGTTGGCTGCTATAAATTCTACATTTCTAAGTCCTCTCTCTATCATATTGTTTATAGCATTCCCTCCTCCTCCACCGACTCCAACAACCTTGATAACAGCCTGTAACTTCTTTTCTTCTTTTACCATAAATTCCATTTTATTTCCCTCCTTTTTTGTTATGAAAACATTTCAACAACTTTTCTAAAAGCTTTTTTAAAACTCCCTTTTTTTTTCCTGCTCTGAAGAGCAACAGCGTGTAATTTCACAAGCCCAACCGCTGTCACATACTCAGGGCTCATTATTGTCCCGTCTACAGGACTCACACCTGTTGGCCTTCCCACCACAACATCTCTGCCAAAAATATCTTCCGCAAGATCTCTTACTTTCTGCAGCCTTGCACCACCCCCAATCAAATATATGTGGTTAAGGCGATCAAAGGATGGCGCTTCTTTAAGTTTCTCATAAGCTAATTCAAGGATCTCCACCTGTCTAGCATTAACTATATCAATCAATTCTATTAATGGATATTTCCTCTTCACTCTATCCAGACTAAGCGCTTCCACCT
>JALTID010000043.1 GCA_027004335.1 bacterium | reverse complement strand
CTTCTTCTCTTCTGAAGAGCTTTCCTGTTGTGATAAAAAGGGAAGTTGCTGTTGTTTTCAATTCTCCTGGAAGTTCTTCGGCAGCGAGATTTACATTGATTCCTGCTCCTGCAACAATTTTTTTTAATTTATCTCCAGATAGTTCAGCTTCAATGAGTATTCCACCTGTTTTTTTTTCATCGATAAAAACATCGTTTGGCCATTTAATCATAGCAGGAACAGAAAAATTTTCTCTAAGAGATTCTGCTATTGCTACAGCCATAACAATGTTAAGTTGGAGGAGATTGGTACTGCTAAGATTGTTGTTGGGGAAGAGGATGGAAAAATAGAGATTCTTCCCGGGCGGAGAAAACCACTTTCTCATATTTCTTCCCTTTCCTCTTAACTGTGTATCTGCTACCACAATAGTACCAGGTGGAGATTGATTTTTGATAAGGAATGTATTTGTTGAATCCACCTCTTTGAGGAATACAAATTTTGTGTAAAGATTTGAAGATGGAATTATCTCAGATTCAATTATGGAAAAAGGTACCTTACTCATTTATTCAATTTCAGCCGTAAATTTCATCCAGTTTGCTCCATAGGTAAGGAATCCTGAAGATATGAAATCCACTCCTTCAATAACATACTGTGAAATGTTTTCAGGGGTTATACCACCGGAAACTTCTATAAGTATCCCTGGAGGTTTTTCTTTAACTGCTTCTCTTATCATCTCAGGGGTAAAATTATCCAGCAGGATTAAATCTGGTTTTTCTTCAAGAGCTTCCCTGTACTCTTTCAGATTATCCACTTCCACCTCAACCTTTAGAAGGTGGTGGTTTTTCTCCCTGACAAATTTGATGGCTTCTTTCACTCCTCCAGCTATGATCTTGTGGTTATCTTTTATAAGAATTCCATCTGAGAGTCCGAATCTATGGTTGTTTCCTCCGCCCACTTTTACAGCATACTTCTCTAAAAATCTCCATCCAGGGGTGGTCTTCCTTGTATCAATTATTTTTATGCTCGCGGGGAGTGTTTTCTTGAATTTTTCCACCCCTGTGGCAATTCCGGATAATTTTGAAATAAAATTGAGGAGAGGTCTTTCAATTATCATAAGAGACTTAGCGTCTCCTGTGAGAATCAGGATTATACTATCTTTATTAAATGTTTCTCCATCTCTGACATAACTGGTTATTTTTAATGAAGGGTCAATCTCCTTCATCAATGGAGAAATGATGATTTCTCCACAAAAAATACCCTTCTCTTCACTTTTTATAATTAATTTTTTTTCTACACTATTGTGAAGAATTGACTCAGTTGTCACATCACCATAAGGAGCATCTTCGGCTACTGTTATTTTTATCAATTCTTGAACAAGGTAGGGTATCATTTTATTTTTTCAAGTTTCTCCAGATTTTCCTCCAGAATCTGAAGCTTTTCCCTTATTTCTTTACTTCTTTCTTCTTCTTTTTTTACAATCTCTTCTGGTGCTTTCTCTAAGAAGTTGGGGTTGTTGAGTTTCGCCTTGATTCTGGTGAGCTCCTCTTCTTCCTTCTTTATTTCTTTCTTTAATCTGGCTATTTCTTTATCAATATCTATTACACCTGTTAGAGGGACAAAGATTTTTGTTTTCTCAATTAGAGATGTGGCAGATTTCCCCTCCTTCTCCTCACTCGTGAATTCTATTTCATTTACATGAGCTAGTTGCTTGATATAGATGGAGTTTTCTTTTATAAAATCCTCCCTGTCCGAATTAAAGATAACCCTGATTTTCTTTCCAACGGGAATATTAGTTTCTCCTCTGATACTCCTTATTGCGTAAATGATTTTTTTTAGAAATTCACCATTGTTATAACTCTTTTTAAAAGTTGTAGTATCAAACTGCCTGGGAAACTTTGAAATCATTACACTTTCTGTTTCCTTCACAGGTAACCTGTGCCATATCTCTTCTGTGATAAATGGCATGAATGGGTGGAGAAGCTTTAGAGAATTTTTCAAAACAAAGAGAAGTGTTTTCTGGGTCTTTTTTCTCTCTTCTTCTGTGCCTTTTTTTCGGTAGAGGAGGGGCTTACTGAATTCAAGGTACCAATCGCAGAATTCATACCAAAAGAATTTGTAAATATCTCCTGCGGCATCGTTAAAGTTGTAGGAATCAAGATTTTTTCTGACAGCAATTATTGCTTCATTAAGCTTGGTCTGGATCCAGTGATCTATGAAATTCCCATTTGATACAGGTTCAGAAGGGTCTTCGCCATTATAATCTTTAAGATTCATTAGAACAAATCTGGAGGCATTCCATATCTTGTTAGCAAAAGCTTTGTAACCCTGGATCCTTTTTTCTGAGAGTCTTATGTCTCTACCCTGGGCAGCCAATGCTGTTAATGTGAACCTGAGAGCATCTGTACCATATTTTTCGATCATTTCTAAAGGGTCTATCACATTTCCCTTCGTTTTACTCATTTTTTCACCATCTTCGTCTCTTACGAGAGCATGAAGGTAGACATCTTGAAAAGGGATGTCCCCTCCGAATTTTAATCCGAACATCATCATTCTTGCTACCCAGAAAAACAAAATGTCAAATCCTGTTATTAGTACAGAGGTAGGATAATATTTCTTTAGTTCCTCTGTACCTTCAGGCCATCCAAGTGTGCCAAGGGGCCATAATCCCGAGCTGAACCATGTATCAAGAACATCTTCTTCCTGCTTAATATCACTGGCCCCGCATCTTGGGCATTTTTTTATCTCTTCTTCAGAAGCACCCTCCCATCCGCACTGATTGCACTTCCATACAGGGATCCTGTGTCCCCACCATATCTGTCTGCTTATACACCAGTCACGGATATTTTCCATCCAGTTAAAATAGGTTTTCTCCCACATTTTTGGGATTATTCTTATCTTACCATTCTTTACTGCCTTTACGGCAGGCTCCGCTAGAGGTTTGGTTTTTACAAACCACTGCTTAGAGAGATATGGTTCTACTGTGGTTTTACACCTGTAGCAGTGGCCAACCATATGTTTTATTGGCTCAATTTTTTCAAGGAGGTTGAGATGCCTTAAATCCTCAAGGATTGCATCCCTTGCCTCATATCTATCCATTCCCCTATACTTCTCGGGAGCATTTTCATTTAGATGAGCAGTTTCGGTAAAAATATTTATAACTGGGAGATTGTGCTTTTGGCCTATTTCAAAATCGTTGAAATCGTGTGCAGGAGTTACTTTTAGAACCCCTGTCCCAAATTCGGGATCAACATATTCATCCCCGATGATTGGTATTTCTCTCTCTGCTAAAGGAAGAATAACTTTTTGCCCGATGAGGTTTTTGTATCTGGCATCATCAGGATTAATCGCCACTGCTGTATCTCCAAGCATTGTCTCAGGTCTGGTTGTAGCAACTGTAAGGTACTTCGTTCTATCTTTTGCAAGAGGGTATCTTATATAATAGAGATAACCATCTTTTTCTTCAAATTCCACCTCAAGATCTGAAAGAGCAGTTCTGCATCTTGGGCACCAGTTTATTATATAATTGCCACGATAAATAAGACCTTCATTATAGAGAGTAACAAAAGCTTTTCTCACTGCTCTTGAAAAACCTTCATCCATGGTGAATCTCGTTCTGTCCCAGTCACAGGATGCTCCCAATCTCTGAAGCTGAGTGATTATTGTGTTGCCATATTTTTCTTTCCACTCCCACACCTTTTCAAGGAATTTTTCTCTTCCAATTTCAAATCTATTTATTCCCTCTCTTGATAATTCTCTCTCCACCACAGTTTGTGTCGCTATTCCTGCATGGTCCACCCCTGGCATCCACATCGTGTTGTACCCGTCCATCCTTTTATATCGGATAAGAATATCCTGAAGGGTGTTGTTTAAAGCATGCCCGATGTGGAGTGAACCAGTTATATTTGGCGGAGGGATAACAATTGAAAAAGTCTCTCCAGAATTGTCCACTTCAGCGTGAAAATATTTTTTTTCAAGCCAGAATTCATACCATTTTTTTTCAATCTTCGCTGGGTCATACTCCTTCTCCATCTGAAAATCCACTTTTAGCCTCCATTTTTGTAAAAAAGGTGTATTTCTTATTCCCTTGAAGAAAGGGCTTTCTCTATTTTCTCAAGTTCATTTTTTAATGCAAGGTCAATTGTCTTATATATTATTTTTGGAAATAATTCCTTCAAGCTTTCTGAAACCCTCTCTTCCGCAATCTCTTTGATGGTGGCTTCAAAATCGAGCTGCTCAAGAGCTTCGTTTATAATCTTCTCTAACTTCTCGGAAAGAAGATCCGTGATTTTCTCTTTTATAGCTGTTTCATCAAATTCAATTTCCTCAAGAACTTTCCTCTGTATCACTGATGGCTCAGTAGAGATGGTTTCCTCTGATGTTTCTTCCCCCATGGCTTCTGAGATTTTTTCTTCGGGTGTTTCTTCCCGAGGAGTAACTGAGAAAAGTGCCTCCTGAGCAGTGGCTGTTTCAATTTTTTCTTCCATCCCTTCTTCTATTTCACTTCCCACTTCTTCAGGAATCTTATCAGAGATTACATATTTTTCATGAGCTTCTTTTTCCCCTTCAGCTTCAGGGGCAATATTTTCCGCTTCCTCTTCAGCTTCTGCTGCGCTGGTTTCTTCTGCTCTAACCTCTTCAAAAGGAGCTTCTCCTGTTGGAGAGGACTCTTCTTCTGGAGGTAATACTTCTTCCTGAGTTTTTGCTTCTTCAGAAGTGAGGATTTCTGAAAGTTCTTCTTCTGTTGCTACCACTTTTATCTCTTCTTATGAAGGCGTTTCAACTGCGGGGGCTTCTTCAAAGA
>JALTID010000042.1 GCA_027004335.1 bacterium | reverse complement strand
CCCCCAGAAATAGCAAGCCATACTTTCTTTCTGGAAACTACTATTTGAAGATACCCAAGAAACGAATCAATCCTCTCAAAAAGATCAGAGATTTTAAAAAAATTTCTCATTAAGAATATTATAGCATAAAAAAAGCCGATTCCCTTGGGGGAACCGGCTTCAAACGGAACTCGACAAGATTTCAAGATCAGTAGCGTCTATAACCACCTCTCCTGTTGTTCCTTCTTGGATGAGCCTCATCAATACGCAGCGTCCTCCCAGCAAATTCTGTCCCATTGAGTGATTCCATAGCCTTTTCAGCCTCTTCAGTTGTGGACATCTCCACAAAACCGAAGCCTCTTCCCTCAATAACATTGGCACTTTCCACACTACCATACTGTGAAAAAAGCTGCTTCAGTTCTTCATTGGTTACTGCATAGTTGAGGTTCCCAACATAGAGCTTCTTCCCTTGCATACTAAGACCTCCTGAAAAAATTCTCTTCCACCATGTGAGGTAATAGCAGGGAACCACTACCTCTGATGGACAGTTTGAGTATAGCATAAAAAAATTTATCTGCAAGATTTTTTGACAGCTGAAAGATGAATAGTAAAATACTTAAAAAGGGAGCATATCATGAGGAAAGTAATTATTTTTCACAACTTTACTCCAGAAGAGTTAACAGAATTGCTGGAGATAATAAAAAGAAGCTACTCAGGATACAAAGATACAATAATTGCCCAGACAACCCCAACATCATTGAAAATGGTCCTTCATGATCTCATCAATGAACTTATAAAGGAAGATGACTATTTCACAGGAAAAATTCCATAGAGAGGAGTAATGATGAATAAAAAAATCAAATTTGGTACTTCCGGCTGGAGAGCAATAATAGCTGAAAATTTCACCTTTGAAAATGTCAGAATAGTTTCCCAGGCAGTAGCAGATTATATAAACGAAAAAAATCTAGCAGAGAAAGGGGTAATTATCGGGTACGACACAAGATTTATGGCAGAAGACTTCGCAAGGGAAGTTGCAAGTGTGATCGCAGCAAATAAAATTAAGGTCCTCTTCTGTAATAGGGATACCCCCACTCCGGTAATTGCATATGATATAATAAAAAATAAAAGGGCTGGTGGGATCAATATCACTGCTAGCCATAATTCATATAAGTATGGAGGGTTTAAATTTTCCCCCGATTGGGGTGGACCGGCTCTCCCGGAAACAACAAGATGGATTGAAAAAAGAATAACAGAGCTTTTAGATTCCACTATTCCATACAAATTTGAGAAGTTTTCAACCATGGTTGACTCAGGGATAATTGAACCTTTCAATCCTGCACCCCAATATTTTGAACAGTTATCCTCAATAATAGACTTCCCGGCGATTAAAGAGGCAGGGTTAAAAATCATGTATAACCCCCTTCATGGAACAGGCCGTAGTTATCTTGATAAAATTCTTCGTGAATTTGATGTAAATGTGGAAGTGATAAATGATAATCTTGATCCACTTTTTGAAGGAAGAGCTCCTGATCCATCTGAGGAAAACCTTAAAGAGATGGCTAAAAAATTAAAGGCACAGCGATTTGATCTTGGGCTTGCAACTGATGGAGACGCAGATAGGTACGGAATATTAGACAAAAATGGGAAATATATAAAACCTAACTTTATATTAGCTCTCCTCTACGATTACTTTCTCACAATCAGAGGAGAAAAAGGTGGAGTAGCAAGGTCAGTGGCCACATCACATCTGGCAGACGCTGTTGCCATACGCTATCATGAGAAAGTTTATGAAACACCAGTAGGATTCAAGTACTTAGGGGATCTTCTTTCAAGAGGAAATGCAATAATCGCTGGCGAAGAGAGTTCAGGTTTGAGTATGAGGGGGCATGTGCCAGAAAAAGATGGCATTTTAGCAGATCTATTAGTTACTGAAATGGTTGCTAAGACAGGGAAAACCATTAGTGAGCTCATAACTGATCTATTTTCGAAAGTAGGAGAGTTCTATGCAGAAAGAATTAATTTTCCTATTGAAAACGAGGAACAAAAAGAAAAGATATTGAGATTTCTTGATACTGAAATCAAGAAATTTGCAGGGAGAAATGTTAAAAGAATAATCCGTGTAGATGGTGCAAAACTTCTTTTGGAAGATGGCACATGGGTACTCTTCAGACCCTCCGGAACCGAGCCAGTAATAAGATTTTATGTTGAGGCAAGATCAGAGAAGGATCTTAAAGAACTTATTGATGCAGGGGAAAGGCTAATAAAGTTTGGCTAAGTCTTAATTATTTCATTGTAAACATCAAGGGTTTTTACAGCAGCTTCATTATAACTGAACTTTTCCCTTTTCATTTCTGCATCCTTTAAAAGCGATTTCCGGAAGTTATTGTCCTCAATAAATCTCTTCAACAGTAATGATAGCGATTTTTCATCCCCTTCAAAGACAGCTTCTTCATAAGCAAAATCCTTCAAGCCTTCTCTGTTACTTACAATTATAGGAACGCTAAATCCCAGTGCATAGGAACCAACACCACTCTGGGAAGAAAAGTATCTGTACGGCAATACCACAGCATCAGCCGCTGAGAAAAAATATTTTACATCCTCTTCGGGGATAAGTCTCAAATCAAGCTTTACACTGCCAGAAAGATTTTTTTCTTCTATGATCCTGTTGTATGGAGAAAAATCCACCCATGGTTTCCCGGCTATTACCAGAAAAGCTTTACCCTTTACATCTGCAAAAGCCCTAAGTAAAATATCAAGCCCTTTATACTCTCTTATTGTTCCAAAAAACAAGAAAACTATTTTGTCTTCAGGTATCTTTAAAATATTTCTTGCTTTATGGGAAGAAATCTTTTTCATTTTCTTTACACCATGAGGAATTACCCACACAGGTTTATCTTCAGTAAACGGATAAAGATTAATCAATTCTTCTTTATTTACCGAAGCATGAACGATATACCCATCTGCCAGTTTTAGTATTCTATCCCAGAGCAGCTTAAAAAAAATATTACTCTCATGTGGAAGAATGTTATGAACAGTTAGAATAATCTTCTTTTTCCGATTGCGGGCGATTTTCATCATAAAATAGTAAATCGGTCCTGTGGGAGGACTCCACCATTGAAGATGCAGGAGAGGAGAATTCATTAATCTAACAGGCTTCACCCATGAGAGAGGATCATACCAGTCAATAACAGAACAATGCTCAATATTCTTCCACTCAGGAATTTTCATGGTTAGATCATAAAGTTCACCAGGATAGAGGAACTCGGGATAAATTTTTCTAAACGCAAAAATTTCACCTGTTGTAAGCTTATCAAGAGCAGAAAGGAGGTTAACTGTGTATGGAGAAATTCCCGTAATCGGCGGAAGAGTTGAAACCATAGAAAAAGTTTTCTTTATTGACATAATCACAAGAATAAATTATATTTATAAATAGGAAAACGAACAAGAGATGTTGAAAAAAATATTTTTTATTCTATACTTTTTCTTTTCTTTTTCACTGGGGGCAGAGACTCAGGTTGAGAAAGTACCATTAGGTTATCCTCTTGAATATCCTATGCAATTTTTAATAACCAAAAGCGGGATTGATTACCTCGCGGAACAGATAAATTATGGGCTGGAAAGTAGCGGCTTAAAAAAGAAAATTGTTGACGCCTTAGAGGGATTGACCTTTCAAACATACATGCCTATGATCGGTGGAACATTGACATTTACCATTCTGGGGGCTGGAGACGACTCATATGATGGAGTGAGATATAATAAAACAGAATTCGCACTTTTTACCACACCTCCACCATTCTTAAACAAGAATGCTGAAAGTGACGAGATGTATCCAGTACTCACCGTTACAGCAGATGCAGAGGGGAATCACCCTGAAATTGATCTAAAGATTGAACATCAATTTTTTACCATAGACAAAGTCACTGTGCAGGCAGATTTAAGGATCGCAGGAGTTTTTCACATAATTACGGCAAATGACAGCCTCAGTGTTGATTCCAAAGATTACGAAGCAGAACTTCTTTATCTCTATGTCCCATATGTGCAGCTCCCGGAAATTCCCGGTATGCCCAATAATCTCCAACATAAGGTGGAGAAAGCTTTTAACGACTATTTAACACAGGCTGTAAAAGAGTTTTTTGAAAAAAATATAGATAAAGCACTTGCAGGTGCAATTAAAGATACGCTGGATATTCTTCTTTTTGACAAAAATGGAGATGGAGTCCCTGATACACTCTTAAACCTCAATGAAATATTGATAACTGCCAACGATTTCCTGGGAGCGCATTTCAAGAACAACCTTCATTTCGGGCTGGAGGTTTTTAGTGACCCCCCTTCAGTAGTAATAAATGGTAGAGGGGCACTTTACAGTGACTATGTTTCCTCATCGGTCCAGTTCCCCCAGCAGTGGTTTTACAGGACAATTCTGGAAAACGACGGATGCTATGGGGAGGATCCTCCCTACTTTCCAGCTACACTACCTGATAACTCTTCATACATGACGGCGTTTTCTATAAGTGACGACTTTCTCAACCAGCTTATTTTAAGCCTCTATAATGAAGGATTTTTTAATTTTTCACTGGATACATCTCAGATAACAAATGTTCCAGACAAATATAAAGATTATATGACTACAAAATCTTTTAGTTTGCTTGGAATGAACGATTTCTACAACTACTTCCCCAATAGCTACCTCCGTATAACTCTCAGAACACTAAAACCTCCCTATATCAGATTTAACAAAACAAATCAAATTACAATCTATTTACCAGAAGCTGAAATAAGTATATTTGCCGATAGCAAACAGAATTTTTACAAGCTTTTCACTGTGAATGGACTTTTGAGAATG
>JALTID010000041.1:3650-4873 GCA_027004335.1 bacterium | reverse complement strand
TGTTATTTTACAGCACGGCTTCGCTGTAAATTTTGTTACATGGGATTTTCCCGGGAGAAGTTTCGCAAAATATTTAGCTGATAGAGGTTACGATGTCTGGGTCACAAATCTCAGGGGACATGGAGAAGGAGAGTATCAGAGTGGGCCTAACAGAGGACCTGGTAACTGGGATTTTGATACTTTCTTAGTCTACGATATACCTGCAATGATAAAAACCGTAACGAAGGTTACAGGGAAAAAGCCTTTCTGGGCGGGCCACTCAATGGGTGGAACCATGATGTATGCCTATTTAGGGGGAGCATATGGAAAACTTGTTTCAACTCCCGCGGGGAAGGTTTTGAAAATGTTCTCATCCTCCAAAGTTGCAAAAGAACACAATGCTCAGATAAGAGGCTTCGTTGCTGTATCAAGCCCGGCAGGACTGAGTTTCCCTGTTTCCCTAAAAGGGAAAGGCCTTAAAGGATTACTCAAATACAACTACTACGATTATGACCTTCTTCTGCAAATTGCTGCATCCTATCCGTGGGAAAAAATAAAGGGGGGTATTTTCATTTTGACCCATAATGAGACTATAGTTGATAAACTCCATATAACTCCTCCAGTGTGGGCAAATAACTTCACAGCACATCTCCTGCTAAATATTCTAAGTCCAATTATTTACAAATATCTCGGAGAAAAATTTCCTGGAGATCTTGGAGAATTTGTACATTTTGTGAAAAAACATCTGGGAGTAGGGCCACTGGACTTTATTTTAAATATGATCTGGAATACAAAAAATACAACTAAAAAGGACATCTATTATATCATTGAACATGGTCTTGATAATTTCTCACCAAGGCTTCTCCATCAGTGGCATATGTGGTTGAGAAATGACACTTTTCAGGAGCTTTGCGATTACAAGGGATGCAAGCCCTGCGATTATTTCTCAGGATTAAAAAGGATAACAGTTCCAACACTTCTGCTAGTTGGAGGAAAAGACAAACTCGTAAGCAGGAAAAATATCAAAGATAAAATTTACAAAATAATTCCCGTAAGGGACAAAAAATATGTGGTTTTTCCCAAAGCGGGTCATGTGGATATCCTCATGGGTAAAAATGCGGTAAAGGTTTTTGAAACAACTTATAGATGGTTGAAGAAGCACTGAATTTTTTGCCTTTTCCCCATTTAGATATATAATTTAAAAAATTGTGAGAAGGAGGGAAAAATGCGCAGAGTGATAATTT
>JALTID010000041.1:0-3640 GCA_027004335.1 bacterium | reverse complement strand
TTTCTCTTTCGTGGGGACATCTCTATGGGGGATCACGGGGGAGGAAATCATAGAAAAGGTTGATCACCAGCCAAAACCAAAGAGTACAATTGCATTGATGAAAATGGAGTTAGTCAGCAAAAGCGGAACTAAAAGAGTGAGAAAGGTGATAACCTACATCAAAGAAAACAAAAAGATGACCAAAACTCTGATGAAGTTTCTCACACCCCAGGATATCAGAGGAACAGGATTTTTAATATGGGACTACAAAAACAGCGATAAAGAAACCGACCAGTTTCTCTACCTCCCCGCACTTAAAAAAACAAGGAGAATAAGTTCAAACCAGAAAAATCAGAGCTTTCTTGGAACTGACTTTTCGTACCAGGATATGGAGGGGGTGAAAGTTAAAAAAGCCACCCATAAGCTTCTCCGTGAAGAACAATGCAGCCAGTATAAATGCTTTGTCGTAGAATCAGTACCAAAACCCGGGGTGGATTATCAGTACAGCAAAGTCATTGAATGGGTCAGGGAAGATAATTATGTGCCCATTAAAGCAATTATGTTTGATAAAAAAGGCAGAAAAATAAAAAGATTAACTGTTACGAAATTGGAAAAAGTAAAGAACTATTGGATAATGAAAGAAAGTACGATGGAAAACCTTAAAACCAGCCACAAGACAATCCTGACTATAGAAAAAATAAAACTGGATACTAAAATACCAGATGCATATTTTACCCAGAGATATCTGGAAAAAGAAATTTAAGCTACTTCTCCTTCTGATCTTATTTGTTTTTTTATCTTTTTCTTCATTGAGAGGAGATGATGGTTTTGGACTCAATATCTTTGCAGGGGAAAATAAACCCTCGGTGAAATTCATGGCAACTCTCTGGTCCAAAAGCGACATTGATCTCAAAAAAGATTCACCATATGAATTCTGGAGCGAATGGTACAATAAGCTTCTACTATCTTTTTCAGGAAATATAAAAGGTGGATTCAGCTTCAAAGCCTCTGTACTGGAGAAATTTAAATATCTTCATTCAGAAAAGGAGGATTATTATAAGAACAGCTTTGATCCATATGAGATATATTTCTCAAAAGATTTCAGCAAATGGACAATTACTATTGGAAATCAAATAATCTCCTGGGGGATTTCTGATCTGAGCCCCCTTGATGTTGTGAATCCATCAGAAATGGAAGAATTTACATTTGAGGAGGAAGAATTCCTGAAAATACCTCTGCTTATGGTAAAGGTCGACTATTATCCCTCGGAGAAAACCACCATTGAAGGAATTTACACCCCATTTTACCAGATGTCACATATGGTCCTCATTGATTCAGACTGGTCAATTCTTCCCAGAGATTCCTATTACAAAATAGCAGAAGAATACAAAAAAGAGTATGGGATCGACATCCAAGAAGGAGGAGTGGAACCCTATGTAACTGATTTTCCTCCCGATTCTCCATTCAATGGAGAAGTAGGAGCACTGCTCAAAAGTTATGGAGAGGGGTTTGATTATCAGGCAGGGGGCTATTATGGATGGGACAAAACACCTTTTCCAGAATTTAACAATGATCTAATAGAATACCTCAAAAGTACTTCTAACCCAATGGAAGCTATCAATAATCTTTCCCCGCTGGAGCAAATTTCATTTTTTCCATTGATGACAATCAAGCCAGAGAAAACCTTTGTGGGTGGCGGTGGAATAAGCACTTCATGGAAGGGGGTGGGGATCCGAAGCGAGGCCGCAATTCGTACCAATGCATCAATATACTCTACCCACCTTGAATTGCTTAGAGAACCCCTTCTTACATGGAATTTCGGAGCAGATTACGACTTTCCATGGAATATCTATGGCAATCTCATAATAATCTGGGCTCACTTTTTTGTGGATCAACCCACCTACCTGTTCAAAAAGGATAATTTATTTAGTGTATTATTATTGAGAGGATCATATTTCCACGATACGCTGACCCTCCAGAGTAGAATCATCTATGTGCTAACACAGTATCAGCTCTTAATGACTCTAAGGGCTGATTACCAGTATTCAGATAACTTAACACTCTTCTCTTCGGTAAATATAATTGACGCAGAAGAAGACTCTCTCCTCTACCAGTTCAGGAAAAATGACTTCTTCTCCATAGGAATCAGGTATTCATTCTAACAGAATTAATTACGGGCAAAAAGACTTCTGATTCTTTCCCAGAACTTCTCTCTTTCCTTATGTTTTGAACCGGTCAATCTCTCAAATTCCCTGAGAAGTTCTTTCTGTTCTTCATTCAGTTTCTTTGGAACTTCAATATAAATTTCCACAAGAAGATCGCCCGTCCTTCCCGTGGAAAGATTCTTTACTCCCCTGCCCCTTATTTTAAATACTGTAGCAGACTGCGTCCCCGGGGGGATTTTCACCTTTTCCACACCATATGGAGTAGGAATTTCAATAATATCTCCAAGTGCAGCCTGGGGAAAACTTACAGGAACTCTGCAGATAAGGTCATCACCTTCCCTCTTAAAAAAAGGATGCTCTTCAACTGAAATAAAAACATATAGGTCACCGGGGGGACCACCATTTTCACCTGGTTCCCCCTCACCTGCAACCCGTAATCTTGCACCATTATCCACACCTGCAGGAATATCCACATCAATTTTAATCTCATCCATTACATAACCTTTACCGTGACATTTTTCACAGGGGTGGGTAATAATATATCCGGTACCGTGACACCGGGGACAGGTCTGGGAAATGGTGAAAAAACCTCTCGTATAGTACACCTCACCTCTTCCTCCGCACACAGGACATCTCTCTTTGCTATAACCAGGCTCCACCCCTGTGCCACCACACCTGTCACATACCTTTTTCCTCTTAAAAACAAGGGACTTTCTTGTCCCAAAAACGGCTTCCTCAAAAGTTATCTTAAGATCATATCTCAGATCTGCTCCTCTTTTTCCGCGGCTCCTTCTCCTCCTGCCACCACCGAAAAAAGAAGAAAAAATATCTTCAAAAAAATCACCAAAGGGGCCGGAAAATTCAAAATCCCCACTGCCAACACTTCCATACCTATCATATTCAGCTCTCTTCTGAGGATCACTGAGAACAGCATAGGCTTCCGCTATTTCTTTAAATCTCTCCTCTGCTGCAGGATCACCAGGATTTCTATCTGGATGATATTTGAGAGCAAGTCTTCTATAAGCCTTTTTTATCTCTTCATCAGATGCATTTCTATTCACACCAAGGATTTCATAATAATCCTTCATCTTCCTCTCCAGGATAGCTCAATTGTGATTCTATGACTCCAATTCTACTTGCTGTAAATAATCTCGGCAATTTTGTGTGCCGTTTCTTCAAGCTTCTTAAAATAAGCTTTTATCATCTCTTCATTACTATCCTCAACAGCTTCTTCAAGGGATTTAATCGTCATTTCAATTAGTTCCTTTTCTTCAGCGGGGACAATATCCCCATACTCTTCTATCGTCCTTCTGGTGGTATAAATTAGACTCTGAGCATTGTTTCTTAAGTCTATTAAAGCCTTCCTCTTCTTATCCTCTTCTTTATACTTTTCCGCTTCTTCAATTATCCTCTGAATTTCTTCTTCATTCAGACCACTCCCGGCTGCAACCTTTATAGTTTGGAATTTTCCTGTACCAAGATCCTTTGCCGTAACA
>JALTID010000040.1 GCA_027004335.1 bacterium | reverse complement strand
CTTTTAATGTTTCAGACTATGTTAAAGTTAATATACCCAAAAGTGGGACCGAAGGTTCTTCTCTGGAAATTTCATTGGTATATTCTGGTCCAGTAAGTCTTGATTTTATTTTTTATTACAGAAGCAAAAGTACAACCTCATATAAATCTATTACTTTTAGCAAAGGGGAAGTGGGCCATTATACAATTTCAATTCCAGGGTATGAGGTAAGAAGCCCTGAGATGTTTTTTTATATTGAAGCTCTGGATCCACAGGGGAATTCCTATCCTGTGAAAGGGAATTACAATAATCCTCTTATGATTAAGATAAGCAAAAGCGGCAGGAGGATTGCTCCGTCGGTAGAAAAAAAGGAATTTTCTCCTTTTGAAGAGGAGATGACGCTACTTCAGGCTGAAAATGTGGTTTATACAGCTTCTTCATTTGCTCAGAGTATTCTTGAGTCCCCTGCATCCATTGTGTCAATTAACTCCGATTACATTAACCTGCTTGGTGGGGTGAAGCTAAGTTCAATTTTTGAATTTCTTCCTGGAATAGATGCTATAAATTTCACTCCTTCGGATATTCAGATAGGTGTCAGGGGCTTCAATAGAGAAGTAACAAACAAACTACTCACGATGATAGATGGAAGATCTGTGTATTTTGATTTTTTTGGTTTCTCAGATTTTTCTGCTCTACCTTATTCTGTTTTTGATATTGAAAAAATTGAGATCGTTAAAGGTCCAGTATCTGCTCTCTATGGTGCAAATGCGTGGAGTGGTGTTATCAATATTATTACCAAGGATCCGAGAAAAGAGCAGGGGATAAGACTCTATCTGGGTGATGGGTTTGTCCAATCCGATGAGTGTAAGGATATTAAGAAAAAGTCTCTCTGTTTCAGAACTTCTTATGGTAATTATCAATATGCTTTTTCAAGGAATAAGCAGTTCCTCAGGGTTTCGCTGGGGTGGGATAACAGAGGTGATTATCAACATCCATGGATGCTTTCAAATCCAGAGCTTTTTACTGAAAATCCAGAGGAGATTCAGGATAAGATAGCTAAAGGTTTTGAAAAATTTTACAGCAACTTCACATGGGGAAAAAGTTTTTCAGGGGATTCCAGTTTAAAGATTCAGGGTGGGTTAGCTTTTATGAAAGGGAATCTCTTAACGGAACTGAGTCAGTATGGGATAGCGGGAAATAATGGGTTTATTAAAGGTGAGTACACTTATAAGCTCTTCCAGGTAGTGACATTCTGGAACCACCTTGATAGCCTCGCTGCAACATATTTTGCGCCAATAACTACTGGTCTTACTCCTTATGATGATTACTCCCTCGCTGTTGATCCTCTTATTATGGATGGTCATGTTGTAAATGATGTTTTTGATTTGATGTTAAAACAAAGAGTTATCGTTTCCTCACAGAAAATGAGCTTTGGTGGTGGTGTTAGATTCAATATGGTGGATGCCCCCCAATTTTTCAAAGGAGAAAAATATTCTCAGTTTCTTTTTAAGGGCTTTTTCCTTGATGAGTTGAAATTTGGTCTCCAGAAACAATGGGTGCTGAATCTTGCTGCAAGGTTTGACCATCATCCTTTGACGGGTGAACATTTAAGCCCTAGGGCAGCATTAGTTTACAGGATCAATGATTTTCAGAGCATAAGAGCATCTGTGAGCAGGGCATTCAGGAATCCTACTTTTATTGAATCTTACATGGATTTTAATGTTCCTACACTGGTCGCTGTTGCACCAGGAGGAGATATACTTGAGCCCCCACAGTTTGCAGTATCACCTGTGGAAGCTCATGTGAAGGGAAATAAGAATCTTGATTCTGAAATGATTACAGGGTTTGACATGACCTATCAGTGGTTGAAAGAGGGGAAGTTATATCTATCCATTGATGGATTTTACAATCTCTATTCTGACCTTATAAGATATCAAACGACATCAGAGGGTAAGAGTTTCATAAACTTAGGAAAAGGATACGAATATGGTGGTGAGTTCTTCCTCAAATATCATCTTACTACGCAGTTAGAAATATGGGCAAATTATTCCTATCAGACCATCTACAACACCTTTGATGATCCTGAGACACTACAGGATGAAAGAGGAAGGGACCCCAGATTTCCACAGCATAAATTTAATCTTGTCTTTTTCACAAAGTTGAGGAAGTTAAATGGATCAATTCAGTTTCATTATGAAAGCAATAAGGGTGAATACATTGATGATGATTTTCTCCCATACAGGTTACCGGCAGTTGATCCCACAGTGCCGGGAGGAGAAATAGCAGGGTATGTAACGGTATCGCCTGATGTGTATAAGGAGATACCTGCCTATTATTTTATAAATCTGAATCTTACATACTCCTTTGGGAAAAATTTTAATGCTGGGATCTATGTCGAAAATCTGCTAAACAATGTTCATAAGGAGTTTCCCAGAGATCAGGCTGAATATTTAGAAAGAATAATATATGGAAAGATTAATCTGGTGTTTTAAGATGAAGAGTGTAAAATTTTTTCTGATCCTGTTAATAGGTCTTATGCTCCCTGGACTTGCTCATGCGGGTGTCATCCTATTGTCACACAATCCTCCTGCATCGGTAGTTGAAGGGCATACTGTTAAACTTTCTATTGATATTAAGGGATATGAAGATGTGAAAAATATAATTGTCTTCTTCAGAGGAGAGAATGAAACTACCTATCAAGCTGTTTTTTTATTCCCCAAGGAGAAATTGGGTCATTATGAAGGAATAATTCCTTCCAATAAGGTTAATCCTCCGGGCATCTTCTATTATATTATAGCAGAAAGTAAGAAGAATAAATTTATTCCACTTTTTGCCAGTAAGAAGGCGCCACAGTACATAAAAGTGAAAAAATCTCAGGAAGAGGGATATCTGGGAGGCGAACTTGGTCAATATTTGCAACAGGGAATTTCTGAGGAGGTGGCTTATTTTAAAGCGGAAGCCGAGGTAGAATCAGCTTCAGGTTTTAAACAGAAGAGAAGTGAGGCTCCTGCTTCAACATTTATCCTCTACCGCAGAGATCTTCTTAAATTGGGTAGTTTCAGTCTCCTTGATGCTTTTTTTTATGTACCTGGAATGAGACTTGTAAGAATTAACGCATCTGATATAGAGCCGGGAATCCGCGGTATGGCAATGGAGGAAAATAAAAGAGTTCTAACACTTATCAATGATAGGCCGGGTTCTGTGGCTTTTATAGGGATTACTCCTTATATGACTTTTCCCCTATTTTTGATGGATATTGATCACATAGAGGTTGTAGAAGGACCTGTTTCAACAATTTATGGTCCCAATGCCTATGCTGGTGCCATAAATATTTATCTGAGAGATCCTCATAGAGAGCCAGGCACTTATTTCTATTTTGCCGTAGGAGATAAGGGACTGAAAAGTAACACCGCTGAAATCTCTTCTGCGAATGTGTATGGCAAAGTTTATACAAGAATGACTGTAGGATGGAGGAGATACGAGGAATTCAGCAGGATTAATGTACCAGAGATCATGGAAGGGGTGAACAATCCTGCTAAAACCTACTGGGGTAACTTTGAAATAGGGAAGGATCTGAGCAATGGATATGTTGAGCTTTCCGGAGGATTAAATTCCATCGATGCGGAAACAGCAGCGAAGTCTTTTCTATTTCAAAACAATTATGGATATTTTGGATATGGAAGAATCGATTTTAAAAAGGGCAACTGGAGAACAGTAGCATATTTGAATTACTATGATACAGGGATATTAGCTTATATAAAGCCAGATACCTCTGGTTTAACCGGTTACATGGGTGAATCCTTTTCTCTCCCACCGAATATAATTGATGGGTATGTAAGGGGGAGTTTGGGGAATGTTGAGGCAATTTATACAAATATCTTTAAGGAGAATTATAAGCTTAGATTTACCGCTAATTATACCTTTGATTATCTAAACTCCCCTGAGCTTTTTTTGAAATCATATTTGAGAAATATGTACGGTTTTTCATTTTTAAATGAGGATCATTTCCTTAATGGGAAACTTATCCTGAATATTTCTTTCAGGTATGATTATCATCCATTAACAAAGGAGCATATGAGCCCGAGATTTGCCATCATGTTTAAACCAGAGGAAAAACATGTTATCCGTCTTGTGGGGAGTAGCGCATATAGGAATCCTACTTTTGTTGAATCTGATGTTAATTTTGATGTACCAACCATTGTTGCAGTAGCACCTGGTGGAAAACTTTTAAATCCTCCTCAATTTGTAATTTCACCAATTCCTGCCAAGGTGAAGGGTAACGAGGATACTAAAGCTGAAACTATCTATTCTCTGGAACTTGATTACGAGGGTAGATTCTTTGAGAAAACATTGAAAGGGGGAATAAATCTTTATTACAACTGGTACAGGGATCTTATTGATCTTCGGCAAACCTCTGAAGGATATTCCTTTGGGAATATTGGGAATGCTCATGGTTACGGGACAGAAGTTTATCTTGATTGGCAGCCTATTGCTACATGGCGATTCTTTGCCAATTATTCTTTTTCACGAACATACAATGAGTTTGATAATCCTTACACTGAAGAAAATGAGAAAGGACTTTCTAAGATATATCCAGAGCACATTGCAAATGCAGGTATATTTTTCCTGCCTGAGAAATGGGAACTCTCCCTCCTTGCTCATTATGAGTCTGAAATAGAAGGTTATCGTGACGCTGATAATATCCCCTACCTGCTCCCTGCTGTGGATCCTACCGCGGCTCTTTCTCCTGGTGAAGAGCCTTCTCCGATCCCTGAATTGTATGCAAAGGTTTCTCCCGATGTTCTTTATAAAGTACCGCCATACTACCTTTTAAGAGCGAGGGTTGCCTATCTTCCTACTGAGAATCTAACATTTTTTGTTGTTGGTCAGAATCTTTTAAA
>JALTID010000039.1 GCA_027004335.1 bacterium | reverse complement strand
CCTTCCTCTTCAAGATACTCCAGAAATTCTGTAACATCCTTATTCCCCAATTTTTCTCCTTCTTCAAAGGGTAGCTCAAAAGCCGCACATCTAACATGGTCAGTAAGGATCAGAAGATTGTCAGGATTAATAAGAGCCTCCTCAGGATCTTTTCCGAAAAAATACTCTGGATTATTCATCAAAAATTGATCCACAGGGGAACTGGTTGCCACTAAAATGGCAGCAGAGCTTCTCTGTTTTCTCCCTGCCCTTCCTGCCTGCTGCCATGCACTGGCAATAGTACCGGGAAAACCCGCCATTACAGAAACATCAAGGGAACCAATGTCAATACCCAATTCAAGGGCATTGGTGGAGACCACACCCTTAACCTCTCCATTTCTGAGGCCCTCCTCAATTTCTCGCCTCCTCAGAGGTAAATACCCTCCCCTGTATCCTCTTATTTGCCCCATATCCTGAAGCTTTTTCTCCACGGCCCCTTTAAGGTATTTCACCATGATCTCCACCTGAAGCCTTGAATGGGCAAAAACAATAGTATAAAAACCATTTTCAATAAAATTTGCAGCTAACTTTGTAGACTCCCGTAGGGCACTCTTCCTGATCCTTAAATCTTTATTAATGACTGGTGGATTATAAAAATAGAAATACTTCTTCCCCGCCGGAGCACCATTCCTATCAATTACAACAACAGGTTGTTCAATTAATCTCTCAGCAAGTCCCCCTGGGTTGGATATTGTGGCTGAGGCCATTATAAAGACAGGCTTAGAAGAATAAAATCTCAGGATCCTCCTCAATCTCCTTAAAACATTGGCAAAATGGCTGCCAAAAACACCTCTGTAGTAGTGCAATTCATCAATTACAATATATTTCAGATTCTTAAAAAACTTATCCCATTTAGTATGGTGAGGCAGAATGGCCTGATGAAGCATATCAGGATTTGTCACAACAATGTTACCCTTCTCCCTTATCTTCTGCCTGGCATCAGCAGGGGTGTCTCCATCGTAGGTAAAAGTTGTAAAAGGATTTATAAAGTATTTTTTTATATCCATCAATTCAGCAACCTGATCCTGAGATAGAGCCTTTGTGGGAAAAATATAGAGCGCTCTGCTGGAGGGATCTCTCAATATCTCATCAATAACTGGAAGATTATATGAAAGGGTCTTTCCCGATGCTGTAGGAGTAACAACAACAATATTTTTGCCTTCCTTTGCCAGTCTGAAACTCTCCGCCTGATGAGAATAGAGAGATTCAATTCTACTTCCTTTAAGAGCAGAGACAATTTCAGGATGGAGATTCTCAGGAAAAGGGACAAACCTGCCCTTCCTTTCAGGGATAATCTCTTTATGAACAAAATTTCTTCCCTCAGCGCTATTTTCAACTATATTAAGAATTTCTTCCAGATATTTTCTCCTCATGGAGCAAAACTTCTATCTTGAGGGCATTTTCATAACTCTGGTGCCCGGTGGAATTTTAAACCTGAAGAGAGAATCCTTCAGGCCGCTATTTATCTCTGGATTTTTAAAAATGATCCTGTTTTCATTATGGTAAAAGTCAAAAGACCTAACCTCCTTAACAGAAAAATCTTTTCTTTTAATGACAAGAATCATCTCCGTCAGATTTGGTAGTTCTTTTTTAGGGGTAAGACGAAGAACAATATATTTAGATGATGGGTAATCCTTTAAGGATATCTTCTCAACCTTAAAATCTCTCTTCAGGTTCCCCATACCATCAAGGAAACTCACAGGAACCTTTGCAACTGAGGATCTTAGATCACTGATTATTACTTCCTTTGCAGCAGATTGATAAACCCACATGGTTTTTCCGTCAGAAACGATTGTCTGGGCATTCTCCCCTTTGTACTCCCATCTCATTTTTCCACTCTTTTTCATATAAACAACACCATCAGCTTTAACCCATCTTTTAAAAGTCCTGTTATAGCTTTCCTGATGAAATTCTGACTTAAAATCCTCTGCCTTTTCATAAATTTTCTGAAGTTTGTTAATAATCCTGCTCAATGAGGAAGCTTCAAGAGATACTGCAAAGAAAATGATTAGAAAAATAACAGAAACTCTTCTCTTCATCTATTCATCCTCCAGTCTATCAACATCAATGTATTTCAAAACCTTTCTTGGTTTTGCTCCATCTGCATGGGATATTATCCCCTCTCTCTCCATAATTTCTACATACCTTGCTGCCCTATTATACCCTATTCCCAATCTTCTCTGCAACTTACTGGCACTGATCTCTCCTTCCTCCATGGCTATTCTTAAAGCTCTGAAGTAGATATTGTCCTTGTATCTGGCAATATCTTCTCCGCCGGTGGCAGGCTCTTCACCTTCCAGTTTTATAAGATCCTCTCTGTACATCGGTCTTCCCTGCTTTTTCCAGAAATCCACAACTCTCCTAACTTCGTCAAGAGTAACCAGCGGACCCTGTATCCTTCTCAATTCGCTTCTTGAAGGATGGAGAAAGAGCATATCTCCTTTACCCAGAAGTTGCGAGGCACCTGGATCATCTAAAATTATCCTTGAATCAGTAGCAGATCTCACATTATAAGCTATCCTCGCAGGAAGATTCGCCTTGATAATACCCGTTACCACCTTGGCTGAGGGTCTCTGGGTTGCGAGAATTATGTGGATCCCGGCAGCTCTCGCTTTCTGAGCCAATCTCGCAACAAACTCTTCCACCTTTTTCCCCGTGGCAAACATAAGATCTGAGTATTCATCAATTATCACCACAATATAAGGGAGAGACTCAAGCCTTGCTCTTCCATCTTCATCATATTCAAGCTCATCGGGACGAAATAACTCATTCTCTGGGGCTATCCAGAGTTCCTGCGCTCCCTGAGCTATTTTTTCAAATTTAGTGTTGTACTCCTCAATATTTCTGACTTTCAAAAGTCTGAGCATGGAGTACCTTCTCTCCATCTCCTCCACTATTCCCCTCAGAGCACCCACCGCTTTGTCACTCTCAGAAATAACAGGAAGGAGAAGATGGGGAATATCACTGTAAACAGAAAGTTCTACTAATTTAGGATCAACAAGAACAAATCGTAGAGTCTTAGGCGTGTGCCTGTAAATCAGGCCCATAATTATGGAATTTATTCCTACACTTTTGCCTGATCCCGTCATACCGGCAATAAGAATATGGGGCATTCCCACAAGATCCTCCACAACAGGCACTCCGGAAATGTCCAGGCCCAGAATAAGGGGGAGTCTCAATTTGCGATTATTATACGGGTCACTCTCCAGGATCTCCCTTAATCTGACTACTCTTCTCTTCTCATTGGGTACCTCTATGCCAAGGACCCCCTTTCTTGAAATAACCGAGATCCTCACCTTGGAAGCTTTCAACGCCATGGAGAGATCATCAGCAAGATTTACTATATTGGAGACCTTTATGCCGGGGGCAGGGACAAATTCATACCTGGTAATTATGGGACCAGGTAAAATCCCTGTAACTTTTCCATCAACTTTGAATTCAGCAAGCTTGCTTCTAAGTATACGAGCCTGCCTCTTAAGTTTTTCCTCACTCGCATTCACATTTTCCTTTTCAGGCTCTTCAAGAAGGCTAACAGACGGGATTTCAAACTCTCTCGGTATAACAGGAAGATTTTTCCTCCTTTTTTCCCTGGTAGGCTTCACTTCATAGATCTCAATGTCTTCTTTCGTTGTATCGTCTTCTTCCAGAATATAATCACTCCCACTGAGTAATTCTGAAGCTCCCTTTATTTCACTTCCAGTTTCCTCCGTTAAAGTACTCTCCTCTTTAAATTCAGGAACGGTAAAGTCGGAGCTTTCCTCACCCATCACAAACGGTTTTTCTTCTTTGCTATCCTCTGCAGCCCTTCCTGTAAGAGTAGAGGAATCTCCCTTCTTCTTATCCACAACAACACTTTTTATATCTATTGTCCTCCTTGTCTTCTCAATATGTTCTGAATCGTCAGGAGGGACTTCCCCTTTAATTGACCCTTTTCTGTACCTTATGAGTGTTACAACACCCTTAAAAAATCCTCTCACAGCCCCTATAAAAGAAATCCCTGTAGCATAAACAAGGGAAATAATAATTATCCCTGCCAGCACAAAGTAGGTCCCTACAGGACCAAACAGCTCAATAGAAATTTCACCTAAAAACTTTCCAAGCAAACCACCTCTGAAAAATGGCTGAGAGTAACGATGGGGAAAAATAAGAGCTAATAAAGGTGGAACAAAAATTACAAGGGAAAAAAGACCACCGATTATTCTCCACACAGGAAAAGCTTCCTCTTTTTCCGCAAAAAGAATTATAGAAAAATAAAACAAAAGCAAAACTATTAACCACGCTCCATAACCAAATATCTGAAAAAGAAGATCAGCAAGATAACTACCCATAAGCCCAGCATAATTGTGAATTTGATGCAAACTTGAAACTGCAAAAAAGGAAGGATCTGAAGGAGAATAACTTATAAGGCTTAAAAAAAGCAGAATTGTAATTACAGCTAAGATAAGAGCATAAATATCACTTTTAATATGATGAGCTTCCTTTTTCTTTTTATGCATTCAGGACACCTTGAAAAATAAAATAATCATTTCTTTACAAAGCAAAATTCTCTACTCTTCAATCGCAGCTCTTATTAAGATTTTAATACAAAAAAGATATTTTTCAAAATATGACCGCTACATGGATATATTTATTACTAAAAAGTCTTAAAATGTAATAGCGACATATGAACCCACTCTCTTACCACCACTCCCTGATTTGAAAAAAACACACCTTTACCACTACGAAAAGAGTAGAAGATGCTACTCTTCCTGCCATCAATGAATAATGCTCTAAAGGAAAAAGATTCTGAGTTAAAAACTTACCTCCCTCCGGATAGAGGAAAGCACTTCTATCATCAAGATCCTGTAAATAGAAAAATCTTCCTGTATAAACAGTACCTG
>JALTID010000038.1 GCA_027004335.1 bacterium | reverse complement strand
GCAAAATTGTCCCTTCAGGTTGGTGTTCAAAACAAGACCTCCTTCTCCCCATTGAGGATCATAAAAGGGAATAATATTCTCAGGTTCTGCCCACTGACCGGGAATTGGGGTTTTGCACTCTGGCTTATAGGTACCGCTACAGGCAAACATGAATAATAAGGAAATTGCAAGCAAGAAGAAACTCTTTTTCATTTTTTTATCTTTTTCCTAAACTTTTTTACCTTCTTACTCTCCTTATCTCCTTCTGATTCAAGAAGCTTATTAATTCTGAGCTGTTGATAAATAGAAATTATGTTATTCGTTGACCAGTAGAGCATCAAGCCGGATGGGAGTCCATAAAAAAGAAAAGTAAAAATTATTGGGAGAAAGGTAAAAATTGCTTGCTGAGACTTGTCCATGGTGGAGGGAGTCAATTTTTGCTGATAGTACATCGTCGCTCCCATGAGAAGTGGCAGGATCCTGATGGGGAGATGAAATCCACCAAGAGCAAAAACCACCAGATTATCAGGGGCACTCAGATCATTCATCCAGAGGAAGAAGGGGGCATGCCTCAGTTCTATAGCTTTAAGCAAGACATAATAGAGAGCTATAAAAATAGGAAGCTGAAGGAGAGTGGGCAGACATCCCCCCATAGGATTTACCTTATATTCCTTGTAAAGCTCCATTAACTTCTGGTTCATTTTCTCCTTATCATCAGCATATTTTTTCTTAATTTCCTCCATAACTGGTTGTAATTCCTTAAGTTTTGCCATAGACCTGTAACTTTTAAGGGTAAGCGGGTAGAAAAGAATTTTTATCAGTATCGTAAGGAGAATTATACTTACCCCGTAGTTATGAAAAATTATGTTAAAGAGATTCAGAAGGGCAAGAATGGGTCTTGCAACTATGCCCCATATGCCGAAATCCACCGCTATATGAAGGTCGTTCCCAACTTCTTTTAAAACAGATAACTTCTTGGGCCCAATATAAATTCCCAACTTTCTACCTACACATTTTCCTGGATCAAGAGCCTTATCATAAACGGTTATCTCCATCTGCATCAGCTCGTTGGAATATCTATGAACTCTGATCACTGGATTGTTAGACTTCATCAGAAGCGCCTGAAGAAAATAACTATCTGCAAAACCTGCCCAGTGAATCTCGCCACTAAAGAGCATATCTCCTTTTTTCTTCAGAGTTTTCATGGTAACCTTTTTCAATTTTCCACCAAGGTCTACCACTGCGCCCTTGAAATGGTAGCGGGAACTCTTTCCTGAGATTCTATAGAAAAGTTCAAATGATAATTTTAGATCCACGGGCTCGGTAAGGTTATTATGGTAAACAACAACAGTGTTAAGTAAATAACCCTTCCTTTTATACTTAATTTCCTCTGTAGCGGCAAAAGAAAAATTTTTGTATTTTAATATATAAAATTTAACTCCCCGGGATACTGAGAAGGGAAAATAGGTGTATCGCTTTCCATTCACTGTTGCGGAAAGAAAGAAACTCCCTGTATTGTCAATAAGTTCCATCGGGGGAGATCTCTTCTTCACACCTGTCCTGTACTT
>JALTID010000037.1 GCA_027004335.1 bacterium | reverse complement strand
TTTTGTAAGTGGCATAGCACATCCCTCTTCATTTTTTAATTCTCTCATGGCCATCGGGATCAACCCGTGGTTAAAGGTTCCACTTCCTGACCATTTTCCTTATCCCGCTTCATTTTTATCATTTATCCGAAAGTTTTTATACTCAGGTGAAAACCATATAATTATCACTACTGAGAAGGATGCGGTGAAACTTGAGAAATTGGGAGATTGCAGAGAGAAGGTTTTTTACCCTCTCTCAAGAATTGAATTTATTGGTAACAGTCAGAAAATTCTGTTTGAGAAAATTGCAGGGGTGATGAAAAGGAGATGATGGATTATGTTTCTTATCTTTTTTTAAAATTTTTTTATATTTTCCTGAGATTCCTTGGACTAAATGGTGCAAGAAGGGTGGGGGAGAATTTAACAATGCTTTGGTTTTACCTTGATAAAAGAAGGAGGAAAATAGCCTTAAATAATGCTTCATTTGCTCTTGATATTCCAGTAAGAGAAGCAAGAAAAATTGTTAAAAGAAATTATCATCATTATGGGAAGATAATAGGAGAAATCGTCTACTGGAAAAAAATTTACAGGAACTGGGAAAACTTTTTTCGCTTTGAAAATCTTGAATATCTGGATGAACTTAAAAAGAGCGATAAGGGTTTTATTATTTTAACTGGTCATATTGGGAATTGGGAGATTGCCTCCATAGGCTTTGTTAAAAAAATTGGTAGAGGAGCTGCTATTGTAAAGCCAATTAATAATAGATACATAGATAATTTCATTACATCCATAAGAGAAGAAATCGGTATTGATCTTATAACAGGTAAGAACCAGGTATTTGAAATGATGAAAAGAATAAGAAAAGGAGAGAATCTGGTATTTTTGCTTGATCAAAATGCGCCTGCAAGAGAGGCTGTATTTGTTGATTTCTTTGGTAAGCCCGCATCAACTTTTAAGGTAGTTGCACTTTTATCGCTGAAGTTTAACATTCCGGTATTACCTGCATACTGTGTAAGGAGAGATGATGCGAAGTTCCTGGTGAGGCTGGAATCTCCGATCTTCCCCATTAAAAGTGGTAATCTTGATAAGGATGTTATAAAAAACACTCAGAAGTATACAACTTTTCTTGAAAATGTAATTAAAAAATATCCAGAGCAGTGGTTCTGGGTCCATAATAGATGGAAAACCCAACCGGAGAAACCTGATGAAGAAAAACAGAGCAATCTTCATGGATAGGGATGGCACAGTTTCCTATGAAGTGGGTTATGTGAATCATCCTTCAAGATTCAGAATATACCCCTTTGCTGGAAGGGCAATTCAGATGATAAATTCTTCCCCTTTTCTTGCAATAATTACGACAAATCAGGCAGGGGTAGCAAGAGGCTATTTTACGGAGGATCTTATCCCAGTTGTTCACGAGCGACTAAGGAAACAGCTTGCTGAGGAGGGAGCATACTTAGATGCCATATATTACTGTCCTCACCACCCTCAGGGAGAGGTGAAAGAATACGCAATTGATTGTCCATGTAGAAAACCAAATCCTGGCATGCTGGAGAAGGCTGCTTCTGATTTTAGCATTGATCTGGAAAAATCATATATAATTGGTGACAAGATAACAGATATTGAACTTGCAAGAAAAGTAAATGCTGTTGGGATTATAGTTCTTACTGGCTATGGACTTGGGGAATATACTTACCAGAAAAAAAGCTGGAAAGTTTTCCCTGATTTTATTGCAGAAAACCTCCTGCAGGCTGTAGAATGGATTTTCAAAAAAGAGGAGATCACTTAACTTTTAATTTCTGGACAGAGGTGTTAAGCTTATAGGCTATTTTTTTCTGGTTGTAACGCCCATAAGGATCTGTCGCTTTAATAGTAAAAGTTATAACCTGTTGCCCCGGTTTGTTGCTGATGGGTATGGCAAGGGTCCTTGTGGTGGGATCATATTTGTAGCCTTCAGGGGCTTCTATAATGTCAATTTTCACATTATCGTTATCAGGATCCTCCACATTGATGTGATAATGAAGCACATCATCTAATTCAAAATTGCTATCTGACAGAATTATTTGAGGTGGAGCATCGCCTATTGTAGCCTGTCCCGATGCAACTTTTCCTGAAGGATAGATTACTGTTACCTTTACAGTGTCTCCTCTTTTAAAATAGTTATGGGGCAGTATCGGGGCCGAAACATCGTAGATCCTGTTGTTGTTAACATACCATTGAATATCTCCATTAAAATCTTCAGGGACATCCACTTTAATATCAGTTGTAGCGTTGGGTTGAAAAGGCTCTAATTTTACACTTTCTTCAGCTGAAGGAGCTGTTTCTTCGCTCTCATTATTTGCCTTCGGAGAAGTAGAAGGGATGCTTGGTTTCATGTTTGTTGCTTCCTGATTGGCAGGGGAAGGAGCCTCAGTAGTTTTCGCTGGCTTCTGAGTCATTTTTCTTTTACTACAGGCTGCCGTAACCAGGATTGAAAAAGCTACTATTAAAAATATTGCTAAAAATTTTTTCCTCATGTGAGAATATTATCACATCATCTTTACTATGTCAAAAAAAGGGGGCCGCAGCCCCCTTTTTACCTTAATACATATCCATTCCGCCTGCACCACCAGGCATGGGCGGCATATTTTCCTTCTTCTCAGGTTTCTCAGCTATCATTGATTCTGTGGTGAGCATCAGTGAAGCCACACTTGCTGCATTTTGAAGAGCTATTCTAACAACTTTTGTTGGATCAATTACTCCGAATTCGTCAAGGTCTCCAAATCTATCGTTGGCTGCATCATATCCAAAAGAATCCTTATCTTCTTTCACTTTAGCTACAATAACAGCTCCATCTCTACCCGCATTCTCAGCTATTTGTCTGATAGGAGCCTCAATAGCTCTGTGAACAATTTCTATGCCTGCTTTAATTTCTTCATTGTCTTCTTTCAGATTCTCCAGTGCCTTCTGAGCCCTTATCAGAGCCACTCCACCACCGGGTACGATTCCTTCTTCTCTTGCAGCTTTTGTTGCATGGAGAGCATCCTCAACTCTCGCCTTCTTTTCTTTCATTTCCACTTCTGTTGCAGCACCAACTTTAATAACTGCTACACCGCCAACCAATTTTGCGAGTCTCTCCTGAAGCTTTTCCCTATCATAGTCAGAAGTTGTCTCTTCAATCTGTTTCCTGATCTGATTGATTCTTGCTTGAATTGCATCTTTGCTTCCTGCACCATCAATTATGGTGGTATTTTCTTTGTCAATTACAATTCTCTTTGCCTTACCGAGATCGGCAAGGGTCACATTTTCGAGTTTGATTCCAAGTTCCTCTGATATCACCTGACCACCCGTAAGGATTGCAATATCCTTCAGCATTTCTTTTCTTCTGTCTCCAAAACCGGGAGCTTTAACAGCTGCGCACTGAAGGGTTCCTCTAATTTTGTTCACCACCAGCGTTGCAAGAGCTTCGCCTTCTACATCCTCTGCAATGATAAGGATTGGTTTTCCCTCTCTTGCTACCGCCTCAAGAACCGGGAGAAGATCTCTCATGGCACTTATTTTCTTCTCTGAAATCAGGATATAGGGATCTTCAAGATCTACTTCCATTCTATCAGCATCTGTTACGAAGTAAGGACTCAGGAAACCTCTATCAAACTGCATTCCTTCAACAATATCAAGATTTGTTTCAAGTCCCTTAGCTTCTTCTACTGTAATAACACCCTCTTTTCCCACCTTTTCCATCGCCTCAGCAAGTAAATCACCGATGGATGGGTCATTGTTAGCTGAGATTGTTCCAACCTGAGCTATCTCTTTTTTGGTGTCACATGGTTTGCTGAACTTCTTGATCTCTTCAACCACAGCATCAACAGCCTTGTCAATTCCTCTTTTGAGATTCATGGGATTCATACCTGCTGCAATAAGTTTTCTTCCCTCTCTGTAAATAGCCTGGGCTAAAACTGTTGCTGTTGTGGTTCCGTCACCAGCAACATCTGATGTTTTACTGGCAACTTCCTTGACCATCTGGGCACCCATGTTCTCAAATTTGTCTTCTAATTCAATCTCCTTCGCAACTGTTACACCATCCTTTGTTACCAGAGGAGCGCCAAATGTTTTTTCAATAGTAACATTTCGCCCTCTGGGTCCAAGAGTAACTTTTACAGCATTTGCAAGCTGATCAACACCTCTTGCTATTGCATTTCTTGCATCTTCACCAAATCGCAGTTCTTTTGCTGGCATTTCTTACCTCCTTTCTTTGTTATCACTCACCTTTGAAGAGTGCTAATTTTTTTATTTTATTTTAATCAGGGAAACTGAAAAATCAAGGGGTAGTTTAGGATTTTTCAGGATTATTATTTTAAAAAATCATCCTGTCAAATGTTTGTATGATTTTATTGTTGTGAGTCTGATTCCTTTTAATCCCATATGCTGCAGTTACCATCTTAAAAATGTAAATTTTATTGAATATTCTCTTGATATCTGGATCAGGTTATCCCAGTTGTTTCTCTCTTTTATATACTCCCACTTTTTTTCTCTTGTAAGCAGATTAGTTCTGTGAGTTGTTGTAACTGCCCCATAAATATTTCCAGCATAAAAGAGCGTTCCAATTGTTGCAGCAACCCAGAAAAGGGGGGATCCCCTATCGTAAAGATAGTATGAACCACCTGCCATGGCTCCAACAACGAAGAAACTGAATAGGCCATTTCCTGGATAACCAGCGTACCATTCTCCAGCTCCAGGTAAAAGCGCAGAGAGGAAACCAGCGAGCAGCGGAGATTTCTCATCCTCACTGTTGTTATGTAAGAGGATCTCTTCTCTTTTCAAGAGAAGTGTTGCTATTCTTTTCCCCACCGGAATTGTTGAAATTGTTTCAATGAAAGGGTAGGTGGCATGATAATTTCCACAGGAAATTAACAACTTTACTTTTACGAGGTACCATTCTGAAAAATCCTCAATAAGGTTTTTGTGCATATTTGTGTAAGCAAGCCATTCTCTCAGTCCCTCACTGCAATGTCC
>JALTID010000036.1:6277-14336 GCA_027004335.1 bacterium | reverse complement strand
TATGCTGATTATCCGGAGCCAGAGGACAAGATGGAGTTTTTAACTTCCCACAGCTTGGAAGATCATCCGTATCAATTTGATAAAATTGCCTATAGCAGGATCCTTCTCCTTGCCGGCAAGGATTTTATCTATAAGGGTGAAGATATTATAGCTGGTTATCCCTGGTTTTTTTGCTGGGGCAGGGATAGTATGATTTCTCTTGAAGGGTTGAAGTATTTACCTGATGGGAAGATAATTGCCAGAAATGTACTGAAAAGATACGGAGAGAGGATAAAAAGAGGGATTGTCCCCAATATGATTGGTGAAAACGGTGAGGGAATTAATTATGATACCGTGGACTCATCTCTTTGGTTTGTTTTAAGAGCATATCAATTTCTTGATGAAGATTATAGAGAATTGTGGGAATTTTCAAAAAAAATAATTTTAAATTACTTTCTCAATCCTTCTTTAAAGTTTTTTACCGACGAAGATGGTCTGATAAGAATTAGAGAGGGTTACCATGCCCTTACATGGATGGATGCAAAGGTGTATGGAAAACCTGTAACGCCCCGTCATGGTAAACCTGTTGAAATAAATGCTTTGTGGTATAACGCTCTGAAGGCTTTTATTGGCATGTCGGAAAAAATTGGTATAAAGATGAATCAGATATTCAGGGATGGTCATTTTACAGCTGCCCTCCAGGATATTGAAGAGCTTTCAGATAAGATTCTTGATTCAATGAAAAAATTTGTTTTGCCCGGGCTTGTTGCTGACAGGCTTGATCAGGATGATAATCCAGTGAGAGAAACAAGGCCCAATATGGTAATTGCTGCCTCCCTTCCTTTTGATGTTTTTACAGGGGAAATAAACAGATTAATTTTAAAAATTGCCACAGAGAAACTTCTTACCCCTTTTGGATTAAGAACTCTCTCACCAGAGCATTCAGCTTTTAAAAATAAGTACATAGGGAATCAGAAGCAGAGGGATCTTGCCTACCATCAGGGGAGTGTATGGCCGTTTTTGCTTATGTTTTATGGGAAATTGCTTTTAAAAGTGGAAAAAGATAGGAAAAGAGTCAGAGAATCCATTGAGAAGATTGCGGGAGTGTTCAGAGAAAAGATTATGAGTGGAGAATATGCTTCAATACCTGAACTTTATGATGGGTTAAATCCGTTGGTCCCAAAAGGTGCACCCTCTCAGGCATGGAGCGTTTTCTCCTTGATTGCCCTTGAAGAATTAATAAAAAGAATTTGAGGAGAAGCAGTGAGAGTTTTAATGGTAACATGGGAATTTCCACCTCTTATAACAGGTGGTCTTGCCCTTGCCTGTTATGGAATGGTGAAGGAGCTTTTAAAGAAGGGGATAGAGATTGATTTAATTTTACCAACAAGGGATTTGGTTTATTTCCCTTTACGAAAGGTAGAAGACGCTGATGATCCCCCTGTCAAGTTTTTAGAAAATGTGGAGAAGAAAGAGAGAGAAGTTAACAGGATCTCAGAAGTAATTAAAAAATTTGAAGTCTTAGGTCTTGTACCCTCTCCTGAGGCCTATCTTTCTCCTGCTGGCGTTATGAGGGAGATGTTGAAGGAATTGGAAGAAAAGGTATCTCTAAAGAAGTTTTTTGAAGTTTTATCGTGGTCGCTGGAACGGGGAGAGGATCTTTTTAGAAAAGTTTATGAGATGGCAGGAAGGATGCCCTTGTACGCAGAGAAGCTCTCTTTTGATCTTGTTCATGTTCATGATTGGCTTACCTATCCTGCAGGGGTTGTTTTAAAAGAAATAACGAGAAAGCCCCTTATTGCTCATATTCACGCTACAGAATTTGATAGAGCAGGTGGATCTGGTGACGGGAGAATTCATGAAATTGAATATACAGGATTGAGCTCTGCAGATCTTGTGATTGCTGTGTCTGAATTTACAGCAAGAATGATTGCAGATAGGTACCTTGTTCCTTTTAGTAAAATAAGGGTGGTGCATAATGCCCATTCCATAGAGTTCCCCGGAGGGAAGAGAAGAATTTTTGTTGATCCTGTGATACTTTTTTTGGGTAGGATTACTTTGCAGAAAGGTCCCGATTATTTTTTAAAAGTTTCAGAGAGAATTCTCAAGGATTTTCCTGAAGTACACTTTGTTGTTGCAGGTACAGGAGACATGTTCCGGAAAATTGTTCATCTCTCAGCAGGAATGAAATTAAGGACAGGTGTTCTTTTCACGGGGTTTCTTGAGAGGAAAAAAGTTGAAAAACTTCTTGAGGCCGCTGATATACTTATTATGCCATCGGTCTCTGAACCTTTTGGAATTGTTCCTCTTGAGGCGATGGCTTATGGAGTTGTTCCCATTATTTCAAAAAAATCTGGAGTTGCGGAGATAGTTAATAATGCATATAAAGTGGAGTTCTGGGATATTGATAGGATGGTAGAGATTGTCAGATTTCTTTTATCTGATAGAAAAAAGTTAGAAGATCTTGCATATAAAATGAAAGAAGAAGCAATGGGCATCCAGTGGAGCAGAGCAGCTGGTAAGCTGATTAATATTTATCAGGAGCTTGTATAATGCTTCATGTGATTTTTTATTTTCAGGTACATCAACCATACCGACTAAGAAATTTTAATGTATTTGATGTAGGGGGAAAAGGGGATTATTTTAACAATGTCTTAAATAGAGAAATTATTGAGAGAGTATCACAAAAATCTTACTTGCCTACCAATAATCTTCTGCTTAAATTGATAGAGAAGTATGAGGGAAGATTTAGAATTTCCTTTTCAGTTACCGGCACTCTTGTTGAGCAGCTTGGACTTTATTCCCCTGAAACGCTAAAATCTTTTATGGAGCTTGCTAAAACAGGGTGTGTTGAATTTATGGGAGAAACTTACTATCATTCTCTTGCTTTTCTTTTTGGGAAGGAGGAGTTTATCTTTCAGGTGAGGAAACATAGGAAGATGGTGGAAGAACTGTTCGGTTTTTCTCCTGTTGTTTTCAGGAATACTGAGCTGATCTATCAGGATGAGATTGCAGATATAGCTGAAGAGGAGGGTTTTAGAGTTGTTCTTGCAGAAGGTGCCGAAAAGGTGCTGGGACATAGATCACCCCTTTATCCCTACAAGACATACAATGGAAGGCTTTTTTTGCTGCTAAAGTATTACAGATTATCTGACGATATTGCTTTCAGATTCTCTGATCGTGGCTGGATAGAATATCCTTTAACGGTGGATAAGTTTGTGAACTGGATAGATAAGCTTCCTCTGATTGAGAAGGAGGGGAGGGATCTTTTTCTCAATTTATTCATGGATTACGAAACCTTTGGGGAACATCAGTGGGAAGAGAGTGGAATTTTTAGATTTCTTGAAAAGCTGCCCGAGGAGCTTCTGGTAAGGGATTTCATCTCATTTGCGTGGCCATCAGATGTGATAGAGATTGTCAAATATGAGCCTGAGAGAATATCTTTTCCTCAGCCTGTTTCCTGGGCTGATATGGAGAGGGATCTCTCTGCATGGCTTGCCAATGAGATGCAGCAGAATGCCACTGTGACTCTATATGAAATCTTGGAAAAGGTACATGCTATGGGAGCTGATGATCTGATGGAAAGTATAAGGAAATTGACTACTTCTGATCATGTTTATTATATGTCTACGAAATATTTTCAGGATGGTGATGTTCATAAATATTTCTCCCCCTATGGGACACCAGAGGAAGCTTATATATATTTTCTAAATGCCCTGTCTGATGTCAGGGAAAAATTGAGAAGGAGAGAGATCCATGAGATTTAAAAAATTTTATGTTAATCCTAAAATTCATTCCAGCCTTGATAAGTTATATATTTTAGCAGGAAATATGTGGAGTTACTGGGATAAAGAGGCCGAAAGACTCTTCTCAAGAATAGATAGCTATCTATACATGCAGACAAGGCACAATCTGAAATTGTTTCTGGAGAAGCTTCCCTCTGATGTTCTTGATTCTCTTGCAGAAGATAAAGGTTTTCTCAATGAACTGGAGAAAGTGTGGAACAGATTTCAGGAATATATGAAATTTGAGGGAAGTTATGTTGATGAGAATAATAAGGAGATTCCTTTTAATAGAGATAATGTTATTGCCTATTTTTCCATGGAGTTTGGTCTCCATGAATCTCTACCTGTTTATTCAGGAGGTCTTGGTATCTTAGCCGGAGATTTTTTAAAATCAGCCTCTGATATTGACTTGCCCCTTGTGGGAGTGGGTTTACTATACAGATATGGTTATTTTACCCAAAGCATAAATATTCATGGGTACCAGGAGGAGAAGTATCTCGAGAATGACTGGTTTTCGAAACCTATTGAGGTTTTAAAGAATGATAGAGGAGAGGAGCTTAGAATAGAGATTGACCTTCTGGGTAAGGTTCTTATTGCAAGGGCGTGGAAGATCATGGTGGGTAATGTACCCCTCTACCTGCTTGATGCCAATGTGCCTGAAAACCCTGCTGAATTTCAAAGGATTACAAATATGCTTTATGATCCTGATAAAGATATAAGGATTCAACAGGAGCTTCTGCTCGGAATGGGAGGAGTTGTTGTCTTAGGGAAGCTTGGAGTAACTCCTTCAGTCTGTCATATAAATGAGGGTCATTCAGCTTTTTTAATCCTCCAGAGATTGAAAAAACTTTTAAAAGAAGGTTATTCTCTTGAAGAGGCAAAACTTGTAATAATGCATTCCACAGTTTTTACCACTCATACCCCTGTTATTGAGGGAAATGAAAATTACTCTATTGATATGATTGAGAAGTACCTTAAGAGAGAGGTGGAAGCTATAGGAATGGATTTTGATGAATTCTTACTGTTAGGTAGAATTGGTGATAATAAAAAAGTCTTCTGGCTCCCTGCCTTTGCTATAAATTCTTCTGCACATATTAATGCTGTTTCTAAAATCCACAGAGATGTTTCAAGAAAAATGTGGCAACCTCTCTTCTTTGAGTATCATCCCGTAGAGATCCCGGTTGATTATGTTACCAATGGTGTTCACCTCAATACATGGTTGAGTATGGAAATGACTTATCTTTTTGATCGATATCTTGGACCAGATTATATTCATAGAGCTGAGGATCCTAAGGTCTGGGAAAGAGTATTTACAATTCCCGATGAGGAATTATGGTCTGCCCACAGGAGAAGGAAAGAGCAGCTTGTATCTTTTGTTAGAAACAGGGTAGTCCGGCAACTTAGAGATAAAGGAGCTTCGGCGGCAAAGATAAGGAAAGCACAAAAAGTTCTTAATCCTTCTTATCTTACCATTGGTTTTGCGAGGAGATTTACTCCTTATAAGAGGGCTGATCTGATTCTCACCGATCCAGACAGGCTCGCAGAGATATTAAGAAATCCTGAGAAACCAGTTCAAATAATTTTCTCAGGAAAGGCTCATCCAGCTGATCAAGTAGGAAAAGAACTTATTAAGAGAATAATAGATTTTGCAAGAGAGTATGATCTTGAGGATAGGGTTGTCTTTATTGAAGATTATGAGATGGATGTGGCCAAACATCTTGTTCAGGGGGTTGATATCTGGCTGAATAATCCTCTTAAGCCTCTTGAGGCCAGTGGGACTTCGGGAATGAAGGCTGGAATTAATGGGGTAATCAATCTCAGTGTGCTTGATGGATGGTGGCCTGAGTGTTACGATGGAGAAAATGGCTGGGCAATTACTGCGGGAGAAGAGTATGATGATTATGAGATGAAAAAAGTTGTTGAATCTGCTCAGATTTATGATCTTATTGAGAATGAGATCACAGAGCTCTTCTATCTCAGGGATGAGAATGATATGCCTGATGAATGGGTGGAGAAAATGAAAAAATCCATCTACTGTGTAGGAAAGAAGTTTAATATGCACAGGGTGTTGAAGGAGTATTTTAAGAGGTTTTATATAAGAGGAATAGAAAAGGTTAACTCTTTAAAAAGGAATGATGGTGAGTTATTAAAAAAATTACTTGCAACAAAAGGTGAGATGGACAAACACTGGAACAAATTGCAGGTGAAGGATTTCTTTATAAAAGCAGCGGGAGATATTCCTCAGGCGGGAGAGAAGGTTACCATAGAGTCGTATGTATTCGTTGATGAGATGGATCCATCTCTGATAAGTGTGGAATTTTTTCACTGTCTTGAGGAAGATTGTAAAGAAAATGATACTCTGCTCCTTGATTTTGTGGAGAAATACAGTGACAATGTGGCTAAATTTAAGGGAGAATATGTCATTCCTCGACCTGGTTTACAGAGTGGTTCTGTAAGAGTAGTACCTGCATGGAATCTTTTCAGGGAGAGTTTCAGACATTACATTGTCTGGTGGTGAGAAATAGAATTAAAAATTTTAGATGAAGTCCTTTCCCAGCTCAATCTTTCTGTAAGGTTCTCTTGTATTTTTAGCCTCTTTTCTTTCTCGCTTGTATAAGATAGAAGGATCTTAAATAGGGCACCTGCACTTGCTTTTGCCACTCGTTCTTCTATAATATCACGCTGGGATATTGTTATGTTTTTAATTTTTTCTCTTGAACTGTATAATTTTTCCAGATCCTCAGGAAGAGTGATGTAATCTACTACCATATGACATAAATTTTTGGGGCATTCTTCTTTTAAAAGGAAAGCTGCTCCTGCTGCACTGCTTATAACTGCAATGCCACCAAAGGGGAGCACCTCCAGAGGTGCAATTCCAAAAGGTTCATAAACAGATTGCCCAAACTCAACGGCTGAGGATATCCTCAGGTCAAGGAAATTAGTATCAATCGGAACAGTTTCTCCTACATTTTCTCTTGAGAATCCGAATTGATTTATGAAAACTGACTTTATTGCAAGGGATCTCAGGTTAAAATTATCAAAGGCATCAGCAATAGGTATTTCAAGGTTGACAAGATCAGGCCACCCCCGTCTGTGTTGTAATGGCCAGCCATATTTCTCCATTTCTCTGACTGCATCGGGGGGTCTTCCAGTTACCACAAGACTTGATAAGAGTATGTAGCAACCTTTGAGTCTACTTTGATGAAATAACTGATCAAGAAAAAACAATATTTTTAGATCCCTCCATATCCCCTTGCTTACCACTAATCTTGCAACATGGGTGAAGATTATGTCTGGCTCGAAGCCCACAAGGTTTTTACAGAAGTTCCTGATTTTTTTCTCACTCTTATTTTTTTGCATAATGTCAATTTTTCTCAAAGGTACGCCGTTATAGGGAACAATGATCTTTTTTTCCTCTACATCAGGGGAAAGATATCTATATTCTTCTTTCACGAGATCACCCACAGCGATAATATAATCAAATGCCCTGTGTTGTTTTATCAGGACCGTTCTGTAGTGCCATGAATGATCTCCAAATTCCTCCTCAAGGGAGATTCCACCGGGGAAATCCATTCTGAGAAGATTGTAGAAAGAGACATCATGCCCATGAAGATTTTCTACAATCATCCTTGTTGTACTTACCTCATGAGCATGGAAGATAATCATATCTTTTTTTCTCTTTCCCTTCCTTCTTGCAATTTCCACTGATAGAAGAGCGGGAACCCCCATATATTCGTGACCCCAGTGAATGGAAGGCTCAGAATTTATTAGTACTCTGACTATTTCAGGATAGATTACCCCAATTCTTATGTACTGCTCATAATCAAAATCATTTTCATATTTCATGGAATCTATTTTAAAATTTTCATAGAGGAGATATTTAAACAGGTCAATTTTATCCTTCCGCATCTGTTTAATATCAACGGCGATTACTTCTGCTTCACTTTTGTTTTTCTGATTGAATTCATCAGTTATGATTCTCTTCCCGTAAAGGATCTCCACATTGTAGGTATTTTCAATTTCCTTAAATTTTTCAGAGTATAATGTGTTATAAATTGAAAATCTTCTACTGTAGAGGATCGTGCTATTTTCTCCTAGAGGTGGGACTTCAATTGAGAAAAGTGGGCCTACAAGAATAGTCCTTTTAATATTGTTTTGGTAAGAAGGGGTGGTTAGAAGACCATGAATAACTGCACCGATGCCGCCAACTTTTTTTATAGCCTCATGTGTTATATGTAAGGCATTTAATTGTTTCATCTGAGTAAGATCCCGATAAGAGAAATATTGTCTTTTCC
>JALTID010000036.1:0-6267 GCA_027004335.1 bacterium | reverse complement strand
TGGATGCAGGAGGAAAAGACAATCTTTTAAGCGCAATATTGTCTTTTGCTCCTGCATCCAGTGCTAATCCCAGAAGCTTTTCAAGGTAACTCCATATTGACCTCGTGGAGAAGAATGGAGGGGAAATTTTTTGCCAGATTTCCTCTTTGACTGACCCGTGAAAACCATCGCTGCTAAGGAGAAAGAAGGAGTGTTTGTCAGGTATGAAGCTGAATATATGTGGTTTTAAATTACCTTTTAATCCTATTGCCTGTGTTATAACATTTTTCAGAGGAAAAAAACTGCTTTGTCTTTTGTTTAGCGTGCCGGTGTCAATGAGGTTCTGTACAAGAGAATCATCTTTTGTCGCAAGCTTCCAGTATCTGTGGTAAATATAACACCTCGTGTCACCAACATGGAAGACCCAGCCCCGATTATCCCAGATTAATACTCCTGTCAGAGTGGTTCCCATCCCTCCGGGTGATTCCAGTTTGGATAGATCAGAAATATAGGTGGAAGTTCTTTTCATGAGATCAGAAAGTCTTTCAGGGGTTTCTTTTGGAGTGATCCTTTTAAGGTTCAGGTCTTCCACCAGAGTAATTAACTGCTCTGCAAGATATTCACTTGCTTTTTCACTGGCAAGCTCACCCCTTGCTCTGCCGCCCACCCCGTCAGCCACAATGAAGATTCTGTTTTTCTTATCAATATAGATGTAATCTTCGTTTTTTTCTCTCACATATCCAGAGTGGGTTACACCTGCAGCTTTTACTACTAACTTATTCCCCCGCAATATTAATCTCCTCAAAAAATATTGAAGGTGAACCACTTCCTCCGATAAAAATGAGGTCATTTAGAGGGGTACCCTTCTGGAAAAGAGTGAGAAAATCTCCTGAAATAGTAAATTGATGTAGAGGGGTAGAGATTTTCCCATTTTCTATCAAAAAACCTTTTGCTCCAAGAGAAAATTGCCATGTTACTGGATCAACAGTATGAAGCCCCATTAGATCTGTTATAAATAAACCTCTCTTAATGGAGGAAATAACTTCTTCTAATTTTGCACATGGGGAGATATAAAATCCCATTTCTCCCACAGAAGGAGGATTTTTAATGTTTGATCTTACCACACTTCCCGATGGGTTTTTGCCCTCCCGATTTGCAAATTCTATGTCGTAGATAAAATCTTTAAGGGCGCCATCTTCAACTATTATTTTCTTTCCAGTAGCTACTCCTTCACCGTCAAAGGGGAGTGCTTCAGGGGAAAATGGAGAAGAGCCATCATTAGCCATAGTTATCTTTTCGGAGAAGATATTCTCATTTAATTTCCCTATCAGGGGAGATTTCCTTTTAAAAATATTTTCAAAAACAAAGCCATAGAAAAGAGTGGAGAGAAGCATTGAAGCACTTTTATTTTCTATGATTACTGGGTAGAGACCTGTGTGTGGAATTTTTGCTTTTAGATTTCTTACAGCTCTCTCTGCGGCATTTATTCCAATTTCTTTCAATCCTTCCAGCTTATGTGCCCATGAAAAATCCCATGAATCTCCTCTCTCTACACCTTCTTCTGCCACGACAATTATTTCATTTTCAAATAATGTTTTCATTGTAGTGTAGTTGACTCCCATGGAATTAACAATGGTTACTTCTTCTTTTTTAGCTGATATTTTAGCATCCCTTGTGGTGGTGATTCTCCTGTCAAACTCTCTTGCAGATTTTTCCATTTTTACAGCAAGTTCAGAAAGAGTTTTGGCATCAATTTCTTCAAAATCATGGTCCACTATTCCCCTGATTTCTTTAATATCAGCAGGTTCTGGAAAGGTAAATGTTGGCTTCTCTTTCTGGTACGGTAATATTTCCCTCATGCTGGCAATAAGATCCTTTATTTCCCTCTCCTCAAGCTGGCCTGTATAGCCGAATGCGATTTTGTTATCCTTCAATATCCTAAAAGCAGCTTCAGTCATTGATGCTAATTGGGTTTTTTCAATTGTCCCTTTTGCTGCAACTGCAAATTTTTCTTCCGTTGTTAAAATATATAATTCTCCATTTTCTCCTGATCTTAAGGAATTTAGAAAAAGTTCAATAATTTTTTCCTTTTCCATTATTCTCACATTCTAACATCATAGCTTCTTCGTTGCAATCAGGGAAAAGGGGACATTTAAGACAATCAGCCCATATCTTATGTGGAAGGATTTTTTTATCGATCTTTTTGAACCCCAGTCTGGCAAAAAAATCAGGGTGATAGGTCAGAGCAAAGATTCTTTTTAGTTGGTATTCTTTAGCATCCTCTATACATTGTTGAACAAGTTTTTTCCCTATCCCCATTTCCTGATATTCAGGAAAAACAGCTAATGACCTTATTTCTGCAAGATTCTCCCATGCAAAATGTAATGCACATACACCTACGATCTTGCTATTCACTTCATAGACCCAGAAGTCCCTCAAAAATTCATATATCTCCTGAAGTGGGCGAGGTAGCATCTCCCTTCTGCTGGCGTAGTAATCAATTAAATCGTGTATCTCTTTCACATCAAGCATCTTTGCCTTTCTTATTCTCTCTTTCATCACATATTACCAATCATTTTTTTCACATAGTTGATCGTTTCTCTGTCTATTTTACCAAGCATTCTGGCAAGTTCATGGACTCTTTCTTCTCCCTTTACCTCATTTATTGTTGAGACTGTTCTTTCCCCTAAGATTTTCTTTTCCACCTTGTAGTGTCTTCCAGCTCTGAAGGCAATCTGGGGAAGATGAGTTATCACTATTAACTGGCTTCTTGTTGATAATTCTCTCAATTTATTCCCCACGGTCTCTGCTGTCTTACCACCTATCCCGGAGTCAACTTCATCAAAAATTATGGTTGATGGAGGACTTTTCTTCCCAAGGGAGGATCTGAGAGCTAACATAATTCTTGATAGCTCTCCTCCTGATGCAATTTTTTGTAACGGTTTGGGAGGTTCACCTAAATTGGGAGCAATTTTTATTTCAACCTTATCTTTTCCCTTGGAGAAAAGAGTTGCTGGAACTATTTCTATGATAAACTTAGCTCTCTCCATAGCTAAATCACTCAGTTCTTCTTCCACTTTCTTTTGTAGAGAGCGAGCAGTTTTCTTTCTTATTGAAGAAATCTCTTCCGCCTCTTTTTCAATTTCTTCCTGCATCTTTTGTAATTTCTTTTCCTTGTCTTCAAGGGTAGAGTTTATATTTTCTAAGAGGGTAATTTCTTCTTTAATATTCTCCTTTTCCTTCAGCACATCTTTTAGTGTGGGGCCATACTTTCTCTTGAGATCCCCTAATTCCAGAAGTCTTTCAGTAACTTCTTCCAGTCTTACAGGGTCAGATTTCACCATAGAAGTTAGATCTTCTCCGATGTATGCTGCGTCTTCAAGATTATAGAGAGCCTCAGAAATATGTGAGTAAAATTCCTCCCACTTTTCTCCAAGATCATTTAATTTCTCACTTTCTTTTACTATAGCTTTTAATCTCTCTATTATTGTGTCTTCTCCTATGTAAATAGCATCAAGGATGTCTGACATGGTAAGAAGAATTTTTTCACTTTCAGATAGAATTTTTTTCTCCTTTTCAAGCTCTTCATCTTCCCCGATTATCGGATTTATTTTTTCAATTTCTTCAAGCTGGTAATTTAAAAATTCAAGCTTTTTATTTCTCTCTTTTTCCTGCTGTCTGAGCTCTTCCAGTTTTACTTCAAGTGCTTTTAGCTGGCGAAACTTTTCTTCAAATTTCTTTACTCTTTCTTTGATCTCGGCATATTCATCTAAAATTTCCAGATAAAATTTTGGCTGGAGTAGAAGTTGCTGGGAATGTTGTCCATCTATCCCTATCAAATATGGAGCGATGGTACTTAAAAAATTCAGGGTAACAGGAGTATCATTCACGAACACCTTGCTCCTCCCTGTGGAGATAATACGCCTGATTATAATCTCCTCCTCATACTCAATTTCTGCATGGTTAAGATGCTCTTTTACTTCCTCCCTATCAATTTTAAAGATGGCTTCTATAATAGCCTTTTCCCTTCCTGCTCTTATAAGGGATTGATTTGCTTTTTCTCCCCGTATAAGGGATACTGCGTTGAGAATTATGGATTTTCCTGCTCCAGTTTCCCCCGTGAGCACATCAAATCCTTCCCCCCATTCTATTTCAACTTCATCAATTATTGCAAAATCCTTGATGTGAAGATATGTTAGCATCTCATCCCCATTTGAGTTTACTTCTAAGAATATGAAAATATGACTTTTCAGGAATTTTTATGAATTTTAAAGATGATTTTGATTTCTTCACTTCAATTCTATCTCCTTCCTGAAGAGAAAGACCGACCTGCCCATCCAGAGAAAGAAAAACATCTCCTTTGGTGGATCTTATAAATGACTTAACTTCATAATCTGCTGGAATAACAAGTGGCCTATTGGTGAGAGTGAATGGACATATGGGAGTAATGAGAATTGCCTCCATGTGCGGTGTAACTATTGGTCCTCCTGCAGCAAGGTTATATGCGGTACTTCCAGTGGGAGTGGCAACAATCAAGCCATCCGCTCTGAAAGTTGTGAGACTTTCTCCACTTACAAAAGTTTCAATCTGAATTATCTTTCCTAAGGCTCCCTTATTAATTACGGCATCGTTAAGAACATCGTATTCAGCAATTCTCTCCTCCTGCCTATGGAGATGAATAGTTAATCTCATTCTCTCTTCAATTTTAAAGTTCCCCTCAAGAATGGGGGGCAGGTATCTTTCAATCTCATCCATCTGGATCTCTGTGAGAAAACCGAGACTTCCGAGATTAATCCCTAACATTGGGGTTTCTCTATTTCCAATTAATCTCGCAGCTCCGAGGAATGTTCCATCTCCCCCAAGGACAATTATTATGTCAGATTCATCAGGAATCTGTAGCCGGGGGGTTGATTCTATTCTTTTGTCGGGAATTTTTTCAGCGATATTTTTTTCAATCAACCATTGGATTTTTGAAGAAGAGTATTTCTCTACAATAAGAGAAATCACCTCAATGGCTATCTGTGATGTATCTCGTACAATTATCCCGACCCGCATTTCATGCCTCTGTGAAAAAGTTTAATTTAAGATACCACAAATAGTGTCTTATTTCCAATCTCTTCTGTTTTTTCCTTAAGTGCTCTTGCCCATTTTGCCGGGTGCAAAATGCCACATCTTGCTTCGTACCATCAGAGATAATATTTATCTGTTTTAAATTCAGAGAGAAGTCTTTCTCTATCCCACAGCTCTACCCCCTCAAAATCCATCTCTTTTGCTACTTCTATTTCATGTTCCAGCCTTTTTATCTGGGCTTTATTTGTGGCCACAAGCAGGTATCCTGAATTTTCATAATCACAATCAATGTTATTTTTCTGAATAAATTCTGCTAAATAATCTACTGCCTCTTCCATAAATTTTCTTGCCTGTTTCCCCCTTTCCACGCCAAAAAATAACTTTGTGAGAGATGGAGTGAGTCCAAATAGGGTCATATTGAATCCTCCGTTTCTACCGCTTGCCCCATATCCACAGATCTCAGCTTCCAAAAGTGTCACATTTATGCTGCTATCATATATTCTTAGATGATACCCCGCGGACAACCCCGTGTAACCGCCTCCTATAATTGCAATATCTGTTTTTTCTTCTCCTTGAAGTGAAGAATTTAGAGTTATTTCTCCAAGAGATTCAAGCCAATAGCTTCTTGTTTTGTAATCTTTTTTTGTGTAAGGTTCCTTCATTTTTATATCTTCCTTGGTTTTCTGTTTAAATTTAAGTAAATTTTTACAGGAAGGTCAAATAATTTTTATGTAAAATATATAAAAATTTTTATGGAGGAGAAAATGAAGTTTATGTCAGTCACAGAAAAGATAATAGTAACAGGAAGAAAACTTTTTGAGCTTGGTCTTGTGGGGGTTCAGAGTGGTAATATAAGTGTTCTTTTTAACAACTTTGTTCATATTACCCGGACAGGGAGTCAGTTGGGATATTTAACTTACGATGATATTGTTTCATTTCCTGTTGATTCTTTACCTCCGATAGAGGTTTCTATGGAGACTGTTGTTCACCTGTCAGTATATAAAAATTCCTCCCATACTGCTGTAGTACATGCCCATCCACCATATTTAATTAGCCTTGGTTTTTTTATGGAAAAGTTCTCTCCCATTGATACTGAAGGAAAATACTACCTTCCTGAAATTCCATTTTTTGAAGCAAAAGATCCTATCGGGAGTAAAGAAGTAGCTAAAATTGTTGGAGAAAATATTAAAATGTGTCCCGCAGTCTTTATTAAAACGC
>JALTID010000035.1 GCA_027004335.1 bacterium | reverse complement strand
TTATCACAGGCAGGTGACAGGGAAGGTTTCAGAACTGCCAAGTTTGACATGACAAGACTTGACAAAGTGAGAACAAAATATCCTTTTCTCAAAGACAATAAGGATATTTTCTAATGAGAAAAATTCCACCCGGGAAAAAGGGTGCATATAAGCTTTTTCTAAAAGAAATTGGAGAATTAAAAAAAGAAGGCAGAAAGCCAACTCTACTTCTTCACTCCTGCTGTGCGCCATGTTCTTCATCTGTGGTTGAACAGCTCAAATCATACTTTGAACTTACTCTCTACTATTTTAATCCAAATATTCACCCTAAAAAAGAATATGAAATAAGAATGAACGAAAACAGGTGGTTTGCCCAGGAGATAATGCAGGTGCCTTTTATTGAAGGGGAATACAATCCAAGGATCTGGTTTAAAGCAGTAAAAGGGTATGAGAATGAACCTGAGGGTGGTAAAAGATGCCCCATCTGCTACAGACTGAGAATGGAAGAAACTGTTAAAAAAGCAAAAGAGTGGGGATTTGAATATTTCACAACCACCCTCTCAGTAAGTCCACACAAAAATGCGGAATGGATAAATCAGATTGGACTGGAATTGGAAGAGATATATGGAGTGAGATTCTTAGTAGCAGATTTTAAAAAAGCAGGAGGATTTCAGCGTTCTCTGGAATTATCCAGGGAGCATAATCTTTATAGACAGACCTACTGCGGATGTGTCTTCAGTCTCAGGGATAGACTAAAATATGAAAGAGAAAAAAGAGCTGCAGAACACAGCTAAGGAATTTATTGAAAAATCAGAAAAAATATGCGCTCTAACAGGTGCGGGTATATCTGCGGAAAGTGGGATTCCAACATTTAGAGGGAAAGAGGGACTCTGGAATAAATATGATCCCACAGAACTTGCCACACCACAGGCGTTTCAGAGAGATCCTAAACTCGTATGGGAATGGTACAACTGGCGGAGAGAGAAAATTGCCTCTGTATATCCAAACTCGGGGCATCTTGCCTTAAAAAAGTTAGAAGATTTGAGGGGTAAAGATTTCGTAATAATAACCCAGAATGTAGATGGACTTCACAACAGGGTGTGTAACAAAAATGTACTGGAGATCCATGGTAATATATGGAAGGTGAAATGTACAGAATGTGGGGGTGAGGATTTTAACTATGAAGTCCCTCTCAAAGAAATACCGCCAAGATGTCCCAGATGCGGGGGATTATTAAGACCCGGTGTAGTATGGTTTGGAGAATCTCTACCCTATGATGTAATGGCAGAGGTGGAAGAATGGCTGAGAAAATGTAACGCGATGCTGGTAATCGGAACATCAGGAGTTGTCCAACCTGCTGCAAGTTTCGCATTTGTTGCAAAACACAATGACGCAAAAGTAATTGAGATAAACCTTGAACCCACTCCTATTTCTGAGATCGCTGATGTTTCAATTTTCGGAAAAGCTGGAGAAATTCTACCTGAAATCATAGATCAAATTCAGGATTAATCTTGATCCCGAACAAAAGGTAACCCGTATGGCCCACCATTCTCTCAAAAGGTCTTGTCATTCCCTTCCTAGGGAGCATATACCTCACCAACAATTCAAAACTTGAAATTTCAATAAATCCCCTCTCCTCCATTTTAACTGCCATGGTTTCTATTTGATTACAGGTAGGAGAAAGAACACCAAGCCTCCCGCCTCCCCGCAATGCTTTAACTGCAGGATCAAGAGCATCCCATGGAGAGGGAAGATCAATAAAAACAGCATCCACTTCTTTCTCATCAAAACCTTCATGTGCCTCCCTTACCTTAAACTCAACTCTATCTATGAGACCACTATTCTCTACATTTTTAATAGCATTTTCCATAAAATCTTTTCTCCTCTCATAGCTGTAAATCTTCCCTCTCTCCCCAACAGCATTGGCAAGAGCAATCGTAAGACTTCCTGAACCGCTGCCGATCTCTATCACTCTTGAACCTTCTTCAAGTCCAAGCCACATAACTATCAAAGCTGCATCTTTGGGATAAATGATCTGGGTTTTTCTTTTAACTTTCATCATAAAGTCGTTCACCGAGGGCTTAATAATGTAAAACTTACCCCTTTCGTTGTGAGTTAAAGCAAAATCGCCATATTCCTTCCCGACAACATTGCCCAGATTGATTACACCACGATGGGTGGATATTTCTTTATCCTTCTCAACTCTTATCAAAAAATTCTTCCCATCTGGATCAACTAACAATATTCTCTCACCCTCTTTTACAGCCATCATATCTCCGGAATAAGAATTGAAATTATCGTGATTTCAGTTTCTCAAGCACTTCTTGAAGTTCCTTCATATTTGTTGAATTTTCCAGCTCAGGAAGAAAGGGCTGTAGTTTTTCAGGAGCTACGCCGCTGAGAGAATTGAGAAGAGTTGAAAGAACTTTGGTTTGAGTTTTACTTTTTCTCCCATGTATCAGACTTTTTTTACCATACATCTTAACAAGAGTAAGAATCCCTTTTATAACCCTCTCTGGATTATGTAACCTTGGGAGAGCATTTGTTACATAGGATACAGAGACCCTTACGAAATTCTCTTCTTCCTCACTACCAATTCTGTCCATAGCATTTCTCATGGAAAAGAGGATATTCTCAGCCCCTACGGTGCTCCATAACTGGTATCTTAAAAGTAGTTCCACAACCTGCCTTCTTATTAGTGGATTTTTGTCAATCAACATCTTATTAAGATATGGAACAGCATTTATCCCTTTTATTTTTATAATCGTTTCTGCGAGTTCTCTTTTTACCTTTTCATTGGGATTTCCCATAAATTTTTCCATATGCGGAACAATATCTTCTGAACCAATTTCACCAGCAATCATAATCAAATTTCTCACAAGAAACCATGGTTCAGTAATGGTGTCAAGAAATTTTGGAAGCAATGTAGGAGACTTAGTAAAGATGTTTTTAAGAATCTCTATTATCTGGATCCTCAGATCCTTTGATTCCACTTCTTTCAATAAATTCAGAAGGGATTCTACTGCATTTTCTCCAAGCTTAAAATAAACAGGAAAGAGAATCTCCCTTTCCGCCTTAGGCATCTCCACGAAGGATTTATTAATTTCCGCAACAATTCTACCCCAGATTATTTCCTTCCCGTGCTGGCTGGCAGTCTGAAGAAGGCCTATGAGTTTTGTACATTCACCAAAAAGAAAATTTTTGCACAATTGTGGAAAAATTTTGTAGATTTCTTCTGCGCTCTTTTCCCATTCATCTGTGGCAATGGATGTTTCCCATTTCTCAAAAAGCTCTGAAAACTGGTTTAAAAGGTTCTTCCCTTCTTCCATTATCTTAAAGGTTATTATAAGTTTGTCTTTTTTGTCAAGTTTTTTTACAAAACTTCATATACTCTTCCTGCAAACTGAATACCTCTTCCTCAGGATCTTCTGATAAAGCAATAGCAGAAATTACAGCGAAGAAATCGGGACAAATATCCTTTATAATCTTTTCTAAATTCTCCAGATTTATCCCCCCTATTGCTACTACAGGATGAAAGGAAAATTCTCTTGCTCTCTTTAAACCTTCAATTCCTACAACTGGATCAGGTACTTCTTTGCTGGTGGTAGGAAAAACAGGGCCAAAACCTACATAATCCACCTTAAGAGTATTTGCAATTTTCAACTGCTCCATATTATGGGTAGATAAGCCAATAACAAGAGTATCCCATTTTTCTCTTACTGCGGATGGAAGAACATCTCTCTGACCTAGATGCACTCCATCAGCATCAGTAAGCAATGCTATGTCAGCCCTGTCGTTAATAATAAACAAAAAATCTTCAGGAATTATTTTTCTTAATTCTTTTGCAGTATTATAAAAATCAATGTCATCCACTGCCTTTGCCCTTAACTGGATTACCCTCACACTATTTTTGATAAATATTTTCACCCAATCAACAGGGGAAAGCATATCCTGGTAAGCCATGTCGACAATACCATAAAATCCACTGTATTCTTGCAAAATTAACTTGTTATTCATTATTATTCTTTTTAATATTCAACTCAAGTATCTTCTTTCTAAGAGTATTTCTGTTTATGCCCAGCAACTTTGCGGCCTTAACCTGATTCCATCCGGTTTTTTCCATAGATAGCCTGATGAGGGGTTTCTCAACTTTTTTTATTACATCATGATAAAGAGTTGAATTATCAAGATCGTCTGGATTAACAGTTTCAAAAATCCTCTTAAGATATTTGAAAACAAGGTCAGAAAACCCGCTATTATCCAAACTCTCAGATTTTCCTATCCCAAGAATCTCACTCATCTCTTTTTCGTCTATCACTTCACCGGGGGTAGAAAGAATTACTCTGAGGATAGTATTTTCCAGCTCCCTTACATTTCCTGGCCACTTCTGTTCCATAAGAAGTTTAACAGCTTTCTCCGTAAAAGTTTTTTCATGTACGCCGTGAATCCTTGAAAATCTTTTAACAAAATGAGCTAATAAAACCGGGATATCCTCCAGACGTTCTTGAAGGGGTGGTAACCTAATATTAAAAACACTCAGTCTGTAATAAAGATCCTCCCTAAATTTTCCTTCGTTTATTAATTGCTTAAGGTCTTTATTTGTAGCAGCAATTATTCTTACATCCAGTTTCACTTCATTTTTACCACCAAGGGGTATTACCTTTTTCTCCTCCAGGACCCTGAGCAATTTCGCCTGAATACTTAACGGAGCTTCTCCAATTTCATCAAGAAAAATAGTCCCACCATTTGCCAGTAAAAATTTCCCTGGATATCTCCTCACAGCCCCTGTAAAAGCACCTTCTTCGTAGCCAAAAAGCTCACTCTCTAACAATTCGGAGGGGATTGCTGCCATATTTATCGGAATGAAAGGCTTAGCAAATCTTGAGCTATTGAAATGGATAGCTTTTGCTACAAGTTCTTTTCCTGTACCTGATTCACCCTCAATTAAAACAGTAACATCAGTATCCGCAACTCTCCCTATCGCCTTGTAAACTTCTTGCA
>JALTID010000034.1 GCA_027004335.1 bacterium | reverse complement strand
CTTATCCTCCTTGTTTGGCCCACAGTAATGGTGAGGGTGGAGAGAGAAAAGAGAGAAACAGCACACATCCAAGTTACTAATATTAAGCTGAAAACTCTCCTCATCTTTCACCATCCAGAGTTTCAACAACTATGGCTTACTTACTCTGAAAAATATCATCAGTCTGGGTAGAAATAGCTGACGTGGAGTTGGACACAAGATCCTTAATTTTTTGCCCAAAAGCCTTCCATACGGCAAGCCCCATCACAACTACAAAAACAACTATGAGAATATACTCCAGCATGCTCTGGCCTCTGGAATTCTTTAGTTTTTCATTGATCTTCTGTAACATAACACACCTCCTATGTTTATTGTCCTCTTAATATCTGCACCCCTGGTAACTTCTTTCTCTTTTTAACTCCCATAAGTTGATCCCATGCAATGGGCTTTGAAGGCAATTTTCCCCGGGAAGGTATTATCCATAAGACACCCTTGTTTCTGGCAATCATCACTTTATAAAGCTCCTTCCCCTTAAGAGCCACAGTTACATTTACTCTGCCTCCACTTTTCTCTATCCAGACAACTTTTATACCTCCAACCAGTGGGACTAACTGACCATTGTTTAATGGTGAAAAGAGATAGATATCCACCTTACCACTTCTCTTTACCATACCTCCAATCTGGCTCTCGGGATCAAGAGAGAGGGTAAGGGGAGTAACATCAGAAGGCAATTTTGAAATATAGTAATCCTTTCCTCCAAAGGGTATTATCTGACAGGAAGAAATGGGCTTGTATGGCTTTATATCCCTTTTTACAATGGCTCCAACTATGAAATTCTCATCCCCCCGTTTTATAAAATTGCTGGAGAAATATCTTTCAGGAATTTTACTGTAGATAAGATTCTCTTTATTTATCGTGGATCCAGGTAAAAGATCTTTTTTAGCAACTATAATCACTTCATATTTAACATTTTGAAGCTTCTTTTTATAGGATAAAATTTCTCCATAGAGTAATACCACTGCAAGTAAGCCCGCCAGAATTGATATGGAAATGATCACCTTTTCTCTTTTCTTAAGCTTCATCACCACCTCCTATAAAACAGGGACTTTCATAAGCAAATCTTCCATCTGATAGAGCAGTGATAATTTTTTCATGACAACTGCTATCAGAACAATCAGAGGAATTACCACTAAAATCAATATGATTATCTCCTCCAGCATTACCTGGCCGGAGTCACCTCTCTTCAACTACCTGACCTCCATAATCAACAGAGTAGAAAATTTCTTTTTGACCTTTTTACTTATTCTCACTTCCATAGAACCACCTGTAACTATAGCTATGGCATTATCCTCCCCTCGGAGGTAGAATTTAAAATTTTTCTTGTTAATGTTTATATTTGAAATTTTGTTCAGAATACCATCAATCTTTCCCCTCACATCTGAAATCTCTTCCTCTGCACCAGATTCATTGAGAGCCAGATTTACCACTGGCACAAAAGTTTTATCAGATGTTGTAGAGGTGATATTACTGCCCAGAGAACCAAGAACATCTCTTATTCCACCTAAAATCTGTCCCACATCAAAGAGAGACCACCCTGAATTTTCAAGCTGTTCTCCCACACATCTCACAAGATATTCATCATCCTCATTTTCACTGACACCAAGGGTGAATCTTCCGTGAAGTTCTTTATTAACTATCCTTCCCCTGAAACTCTTCACATCCAGCACAGGCAGCACTTCTCCACAACCATCTGCCTCAGGAATGGTAGCAGGAAGATAATACTTTCCTGGGGTTATAACAGGGAGGAAGTTTTGAAGCTTCAACTCTGGAATCACAATACCTGTAAGTGTCCATCTACCATGGACCTTTTTAAGAGAATTTATAGAGATACCAAGGGAGGGCTTTAATTCTTCAATTAACTTTTCAAAAATATCTGAGTAGCACTCCTCTTCTCTCCTTTTCTCGTTATAATGGGGTTTAATGAATTTTTTGTAGACAAAAGCGATAACAGGATTGGTAGCTTTAAATAAACTAAATAGATTATCACTATCTATCCACTTCATACAATACGCAAAATGAAGCAACCCAAAAAGTGTTATGGGGGATCTCTTCTGTTTTGCATAATATCTAACAAGACGCCTAACAAGAGCATTTCTGTCTGTATTTCCGGTCTCTGATAAAAGATAATCAATGGATAGATCGCCTCTTCTTCCCGGAGCTAGGAATGGCAAATCAAAGAAAGGGACAGGAGGAGGTAATCTCTTTCCCTCAAAATTTTTATAAGCATTGATGTAACCATTTGTTAACTCTAATCCTTTTAATAACATAAAAAGTCTCGCGCTATCTTCTTTACCCACATGATCAACTTTTAAATAGGAAATCTTTATTCCATTTACAAGAAACTCTGATACACTTTTCTTAAACCGTTTTCCTAATTGTTGAGTGAAATATGTTGCAGGATCAAATAATTCTCTGTCAATTATCGGTATGGGCCACAGGGTTGCGGAAAAAACAAAAATTGCTGTTAAGTATACCCAGAAAAGTTTCCTCACTTTATAATCCTCCCCGGAGCTGTAATATGGAAACTTTCCACAATAGTCTTATTTTTGTAGGGAATTTTTACCCTAACTTTTGATCTGACCCCCCAGAAATTATCTTTAACAGTGAGACTTATCTTCTTACCGGCAAACTCACCATAATTCTCCTTAAAAACTTTACCTGAAGCGATATTTTTACCCTTTAGGAACTTTATATATGCAGCCTTCTCAGCGTAACTCATGGCTTCGTTTTTAATGAGCTGGGAAATAACAATCTTCTGAAACAGCAACAGCAAAAGGGCAATTAAAAAAATACCCAGTGTGGCAATAATAAGTACATCCCCCCTATTACTCCTTCTCTTCATTTTTTAACCCCCAGAGCATTTAACAGATCAGGGGGAATAAATATTCCCTTCCAGTCAGGAACCACAGGTACACCCCCCTCAATAATATCGCTGTAAGGCATCGCTCTTGCAAACTGGAGCTCCAGTGGAATATTCAGGGTATCACTTTTAGAAACCAGCCATTTTACAGGAGTAAAACCCTTATTCTCCCATATTGCCAGGGTTCCTATCTTTTGAATCTGGTAAAAATTCTCTGCGATTACCGCCGGCACAGGTATCTTAACTCCAAAGACTCTATCCCCACTGAAATCCCAGGAATCCACACTGGCCAAAATGCTCCTCTTCACTCCCTTCCATCCATTGTCAAAGGCATTCTGAACTGACTTATAAAAGCCACTTTTACTCCCAACAATTTTCAAAGTCCAGATTCTGCATTTTTTATAGGGATGTTTGGAGGTTGCAAAAAGGACCTTTCCTGCCTTACAGAAAGGTTTTCCCACCATAGTATCAACCTTTTTATCAAATCTTCCAGCCTCCTTTTCCTCCGCCATTCTTACTCTCTTATCTGCAAGATAGAGAAGTTCCTTTAATACTCCTTTTACCGCCTTATCAAGGGACCAGCTCACATGAATCTTGAGATCATACTCAGAGGTAACTTTTCTCCTGCCACTTCCAGTGGAGAGATCAGGGAGGAAGGGAAGAGGCAGAAAAATCATTTTCTGATTTTTAAGTTCCCTGGCCTTCCGTGTATAAAACATTAGATAGGGCAGATATGTAAAAATAGAACCCAGAGAAGCCCAATGTTTCTGGAGCTCCTCTATCTTATTACCAACATCTATAATCTTCTTTGAGGCCCTTAAACCATCTATAATTATTTCCAGACCTGCACCACCTGCAATTAATGCAACTATCCCAACAATCACCGATCCAGCTGCTACAACCGCTGCCGTAGTATCATCAGCAATTATTCCGTCATTCAGAACGGTAACTCCATTCATGGTCATCGCCTGAAAAGACGCAGCACTTATAGTGAGTTGATCAACATTCTGTCTGAATTTCTTCTCTGCGTTTACTCTCTTTATGTACTCCACTCCCCACACCCCAACAAGGGTTGCAGCAAACAGCAGGAGTGCAATGGCTACATTAATAAAGCCCCTCTCTCTTCGCCTCATTGATAACTCCTCTTATAGATGAAAAATCTACAGGAATGATCTCAGTTGAATGAAGCCTCACAGCATAGATGCCTATGTAATACAACTCTGGATCACACCTTTTCGGGTCAGGAATACTGAGCTGTGGTAATTCAGGAATATTCTTCTCCATCTCACCAACCACTCTACCTTTAAAATCTTCCTCCCGCTGATTAACCCAGCTCCAGAACCGACCACTATACTGCTGATAGCGGAATCTTATGTAATTCTCAGGATCAATGATAAACTGCTCTGAAAGAAGTGAATCAACTTTATGGGTAAACCTGTCATACCTATCTCTCAAAGAGTGATATGGTTGCGTAACATCATTTATCAAAGACCTGCATCTACCAATAAGCTTTCCCTTTAACTGCTCAGCTTCTCCTGTAAGAGCATCTATCTTACTCTTCACCATAAAATATTTGCTCCTTAACTCACTGCATCCCTTTTTTCTGTTACGCCTTATAAGGGAAAATATGGAATCAACGTTAAAATCAGGTATATCGTTATTGTTAATTCCCCTTTTAATACCCCCTAACTTACCTTTAATCTCTCCACAGTAGTGATCGGCTTTAGAACGATAGGTACTGACTTCTCCCTTTACAAAAGTAGCCTTCTCATTTATCTCTCTTATAAATCCGTTGGCATTCTCACAGGAGGAAAAAAGATCATTCACTGCATCACTGCATGCCCCTGAAACCCTATCTGTAGCATTACTGAAACTCTTCACCAGTTTCTCTGTTGAAGAAGTTACATGGTTATAAGTTTTCACAACTTTTTTACCAAAACCAAAATATGTTATATAACTCTCATAGGGAACTTCCGGTGGCTGAAAATCTGAGAAATCCAGTCTTATACTGCCACATGGAACACCGTTCACACTGGAACAGGGCAGTGTTGATAGATCAGGGATGTTCCTCAAACCCTCCTCTATTTTTCCAGGTAAATTGC
>JALTID010000033.1 GCA_027004335.1 bacterium | reverse complement strand
TTTTAACATGCTTGGAGTGATCTACCAGATGGAGGGTGATATAGAGAGAGCGAGGATATACCTTGAGAAGGCTCTTTCTATCAATCAGGGGTATGTGGAAGCAGCTCTCAATTTAGCTATAGTTTACAGTGACATCGGAGAGTATGAGAAGGCAAGAGAAGCGTATGAAAAAGCACTTCAGGGAACGAAAGTGAAGGTTGGGGATCAGAGGATAAAAGATGCTCATGTCAGAGCAAAACTTGCCAATCTTCACCTGCAGATAGCTGATATTTATGTGGATTTGGGGCTTTTCAAGGAGGCAGTTGATGAGTACAACAATGCAATAAAATTAAGACCAGATTTTGCAGATATCAGAAATAAGATAGCAATGGCATATAAAGAAATAGGGGAGTATGATAAAGCTATTGAGCATTTGAAAAAAGCTCTCAAAATAAACCCAAAATATCAACAGGCTTATATCAATTTGGGCCTTGTTTATTATGCAATGGGAGAAAAAGAGGAATCTAAGGAGGTATTTAAAGAGATAATTTTAGAATTTCCTAATAACCAGCTTGCTAAATTGTATTATCAGGCACTTTTCAAAGAGTAATTTAATATCCGAAGAAATAATAAGCGTTTTCTTTCATCTTGCCGATGAATCTAAATAACTCTGCATTTCTTGTGAGAGTTTTGCCATCCACATTCACAGTGGGGTCAGGAAATGTTAATACACCACTGAATGTGGCATCGGGGAAAAACAGATAAAATTCATCAATTAACCGCTGATCTTTATCTTTGGTGGTTCCATCTTTTGGATCAATATCTATATTAACTTCAGGTCCTCCTACATCATCCCCTTTAGGCCACGCGTGATCTGTGTCAAGCTCATCCCATACTCCATTGTCTTTTCCGTAGATACCATTGGGTGTGGTAATTCCCACATCGTAGAAGGGTTCACATTTTTCTCCTATATCCTGTTTACCATTGGTAGGTGCTGTATCAAGATAGTCGTATTTCTGATTTCCTTCAAGACCGTAATCACCATTGGGATCGCGTTCATCTATATATCCATCACCATCATTATCATACCCGTCATTCATATTTGTCTGGAGGTCATAATCGTCGTGATCAGGATCCGGGTTGGTTGCTGGATCATAGTATGGCTCATCTTCATCTTTAAGCTGATCCACACCCCAATCTTTGTAGGGTTCCATTTCAGGTTGATTGAAAAACTTCTCTTTTGATATTGAATAAAGTGGGAGCATGTTTCTTAAGTTACTGGGAGTTACATAAAATTCTGAGAGCCTTATTTCAGGATAGGGAATTCCAAACTGATTAAATTGTTTTCGCATGGTTCCTTCAGGGACTCCGAAGAATTTATCAAGGTTGAGCGGATCTGGTCCCTTTATATTATCTCTCACCGTTGTGATAATATTAATAAGCCTTGTTCCAGCAGAGAACCTTATTCTGTGTCCTGCTATTATATCAGTACCGATAGGCTCTCCGTCAGTATATTGACCATCATCTTCTCCTTCGTCAGGTCCAATATTTTCCCAGGAGTCATTCCATCTGCCATTGCCATTGAGATCCTCATATTTTTCCCCCTGATCATACCGACCATTATGATTGGAATCTTCGTAAGGCTCAGCCGGGTCTCCATCGGGATAATCTGAATACTTTGGTGGGCAGACTGCATCTTTTCCACAATCCCAGTATTTAATAACATGATTAACTGGATCTGGTTCTGATTCCACGGAAAGTATTGCATCTACCATTTCAGTTAAACCCTGTACAAGAAGTTGCTGTGCTTTGGTAAGGTACTCTTTACCCTTTTCTCCATTTTTGCCTGTAAGCATGAGGAAAGTTTCATCTATTTTAATACGCGAAATCAATGACTTCTCAGGATTCTTCCCTATCATTATCAGAGGTAATTCATAAAATCCATTGTAAGCAAGCCCAGTATAAAGTAAGCCTTTTAAAGTAGTAAGTAGAGAAGTGAGAGTTTTTGCTTCTTCTACGCCCCACTCTCCAGAGAGATTAAATGTGAGATCAGCTATTGGTATATTGATGAGCAGGTTATTTACAGGAAAAGTAAATCTTGAATTACCATGCTCCGCCACTGTTCCAAAATAAGTGATCAAGGGATCAATCTCACTTTGAATAAAAGATTCTACCCCGTTGTTAGATGCGGAAAAGGCAAGAGCAAGATGCATAGGTGCATTGGCAAGAGTCAGTGAAAGATGAGCTATTCCTGCTGCCATGTTCGCTTCAAGATTGCATGGGGATTTTTTCAAATACTCCTCAAAGCATTGATAAGCATCACTCATATTCATGCCTGTTGGACTTTCTGATGAGGAAACGCCTATAATACCACTTTGAACAGTATCAAGTGCTTTTCCATAACATTCAGGTTTATCGGGATCAGCTTTGTTAACGATGTTGATCTTCCATGATTTTGAAATTGTGGTTTTTGTTGTTCTTACGACCAGTTTCAGAGAGTGTTGACCTTCCAGATCGGGACACCCCTCTATTGTAACCATGGTTAAATCTTCAGCATAGGGTTTATCATCAAGGTTCCAGTTAATCTTAGAAATTTTTCCACTACAACTCCTTAAGTTGAAACTAAAGTTCCGGATTTTTCCCTCAATTATTTCTACATTACTGGAGGATGGAGATGTAACAGAGAATCCCGGCTGACACTCGCCTCCTCCACATCCCGCGGATAGCGTTAAAAGAAGGACAAGAAGTAATCCAGTAATAATCTTCCTATTTACACGGCTTGTGGACGCCATTATCATAAATCCCTACCTGTTGAAGTAGATCGAAAGCTTTTGAAACAAATCTGTGAAGCTTTGCATGGTCATTAAGATCCTCATTATCTATGTTCTTATGATTCCAATCTAATATTAAAAACCTGGAAAATGTTGGATCGGGGAAAAAGAGATAGTAAAAATCGATTAATTCTCCTTCCGGGTCGTATGGTGCACATCCGTCTCTTGGGTCAGTCATTGTGACATCAGTTACAGGTCCTACATCTGAACCATTGGGCCATGTATGAGTCATATCTTTTGTATCCCACTTGCCATTTCCTGCAGATCCGGGGACACCATTAATTCCAATATCTTCAAAAGGTTCTGATTTCTCACCTGAATCATGTTTTCCATTTCCATTTTCATCTATGAAGTCAAATACAAGATTACCTTCTGCTCCAATATCTCCGGGGACATTTCCAAATTTAGTGTGATTATCCTCATCAATACATCCATCTCCGTCGTTGTCGTAACCGTCATTCTGATTACAGGTTGGAGCACAAGAAAGATCAATATCATCGTGGTTCGGATCAGGGTCTTTTATCGGGTCGTAGGGAGAAAGTGATGGATCCGAGACACATCCTCCATTTCCATCTTCATATTTATCTGTGCATCCATCATATCCTGTATCTTTAAAAGGCTCATATTCATTGTCAATTATGAAGTATCTTTTGGAAATACTGTAGAGTGGAACTAATAATCTTGCCTCAGTAGGGGTAAGAAAAACTTCACTGAGTCTCACCTCAGGGTAGGGGAGTCCCATGGTATCCATAGCACTTTTAACTGTTCCCTCCTGCATCCCCGCCATTCTATCAAAATCAAGAGGATGGTCTGGACCAATTAAACTCAGCTCAATTTCGTTTTGTGCAATAAGAATCTGAGAAAGATCAGAAGCTATGTTGATAACTTTAAAATCTGGGAACCCAAGTATCTCAGTTCCGAGAGGTTCTCCATCGTCATATTTATTATTACATTCTGTTCCATCTTTGTCCGGCCCTGTTTTCTGCCATCCTTCGTCACACTGCCCATTGTGATTCCTGTCATCATAATCATTCCCTGCATCCTGACAACTGCTATATTTGTTTGGATCATACTCGGGTGGGTCACCATTTACCGGGTCTATCCATGAAGCTCCTCCAGGGCACTCGCTGGCTGGTGGACATATGGCGTCTGAGCCACAATCCCAATATCTCAGCAGGTCGTCACTCTGATCATCTGTTTCTGATTTTATCTCCGCAAACATCTCCTGTATTAGATGAACAGAATCAATAAATGCACCTCTGGCAAGGAGTAGATTCTCCTTACCCTCCTGACCATCTCTTCCTGCAAAAGTTAGAAATTTCGGATCATCAATCATTTTTCCCACAAATCTCTTGATTTCAGATTGTATACTGAAATCAAAGGGAACCTTGAGAAAATGGTCAAGGAGGCCGTTAAATGCAGTCGCCATATAGTACCCTCCTTCCATAGCACTTGCCTGAGATACAAGAAAATAAATTTCCCCTAAATCAAATTCCCCATGGAGTGATATATCAAATTTTCCCATGTACCTTTCTTTTCCGTCAAAAACAACAATGTCATATAGTCCTTCTTCAAAAAAGGACCAATCCTTTGGGGCTTTTTCCATCACAACTTTAAAATGATTTACCATGGGCATAATGGTGTTATCACCGATGGATTTAATATCTTTTTCTGTTAAACTGGTATGATTATTATAGAGATTTTCTATGCTCATTAGAAATAGGACCTCTTTTCCCAATCCCGCGGCAAAGTTGGCATCAACATCACATACATACTCCTTCAAGTAATTTTCAAGACAGCTTACCGCTGAGGTGAATCCCTGAACATAACCTGTTCTTACGGTGTTCATAGCATCCCCATAGCAGGAAGGTTTGGGAGGATTGGGTACCTCAATCACTTTCACTGTATATGTTTTTTGCAACACAATGTTAGAGTCAATACTTGCTGCGACTATTTTTAGCTTATGTGTTCCCACATCTGATTTACAACTTATGTAGTCGTATTTGTTAGTTGATGATACTGGTTGATCGCCGTCATCAAGATACCATGAGTATGTGAAGTTTTTGTCCTTGAGCTTGCATGTGTTTACCTGAGCTACAAGGGTATTTATTTTGCCCTCCTGAAGCTGAATAGTAGAACCTGAATGCCCCTCAATGTAAACACCAGGAGCACAGGTTTCTCCTTTTCTCTCTTTGTTTCCTCCACATGAAGTAATAAAAAGTAACAAGATGACAACAAGACTT
>JALTID010000032.1 GCA_027004335.1 bacterium | reverse complement strand
CTTCACCAATTAATAAAATATCTACTTTTTCAGGTTTGTATTTCTCAGATTGATAATAATAATTAATTGTCATACTGATAATAAAAAAGAGTTTCCATATAAATGTTACGAACTTTTCCTTGCGTCATACTGTGCTTACGAAAATCCAAGATTTTCTCCAGCAGTTTTTCTTGCAGGCTCACCACATAACAGCGATTAAGAGGAAAATCCTTGCAGGATTTTTCCCAAATTTGCCCCACTGCACAAACTACCCTTACCCCTGATGTTACACCAACTTAACAGAACTAAAGGTCTTTCAGCTCTCTCTCTATGTCTTCCAGTTCCTTTGTGAGCCTGTCAACCTCTGTTTGACTCTTTCCCTCGCCGCCAGTGCCTTTTTTAATACCATGCACATTCGCCTGGTGTATCTTTAATCCCTGTTCTGTCTTAAATCTCTTACCGCAGATTTCACATTTTAGCATGCCTTTCTCAAAGGTAAGTTTCTTTATATCCACTTCTGGAAGCATCCTCTTAATCTCTTCTACGAGAGGGGGCACATTGATAAAAATCTCATTAATAGAAGCTGCCTTTTCCTTTATTTCCTTTTTAAACTGCTTGCACTCTTCATATCTCTTCATATTATTAAGAGCAGCCATCTTAGTAATAAGAAGAGCTTTCTTAAGCTTTACAGGATCCTCAAGCTTAACAAACAAACTCATTTTATCCTGACCTTGCCATTGTTTTAGTTATGTAATCAACCTTTTCCAGCATTGCTTCAAGCTCTTTTTCCCAGTTTTCAATTTCAGAGCTCTCACTCTGCTTTATCTTTTTAATTTCATCCAGTATTGCTTTGGCTGATTTAAGGTTTTGATTTAAATTATTAACCCTGGTCAAAACCTGTTCATAATCATCAATCTTAACAAAAACAGTTTTCTCAAATTCATCTGCCATTTTTTTCACCCTTTTCAAACATTATTCTCTGGATATAATCCAGTTCTGAGTAAATCTTTAACATTAATTCTTTAAATTCTTTCATCTTTCTTTCCTTTTTATTGTGAAGCTTTATCATTTCAAGGTATCTGTGGCTGTTTCTTGCTTGGGTCTGGACTTCTTCAAGGTTTGTGTAAATCTTTGAAAATTCGTCTTCAATTACATACTCATAATTTTTCTTGATAAAGGTAGTTTTTGGCTTTGCCTCTTTCTTTTCCCCCTCTTTCTTCTCATATTCCTTTTTTAGCGGGTTAATTTTCTTTGAGAAGTCCAGTGGTGGAAGGTCAGGTAGAGAAGAAGTATCCTCACCCTCTGGTGGAGGTGGGGGGATTATCCCTGTTTTAGGGTGAGGTTTAACTGAGGTGTGAGGTTCGAATTTATCTATCCCGCCAAGCTCCTCTGGGATGTCCAGATCTGGTAGTTCTGGAATCTCACTGTTAAAATCTTCTATCTTTGGTGGAGGAAAATTTTCTTGCTTAGAAAAAGAATCTTCTTTCGGTACTTCTTCTGGTTTAGGAGGCTCTTCCTTATTTGGTTTTTTAAAGAGACCCCTAAAAATATTCTTTAAACCCATCTGCACACCTCTTTTTCTTCTAAAAAGATGTATGACTTATTAAAATC
>JALTID010000031.1 GCA_027004335.1 bacterium | reverse complement strand
GAGTTGATCCAGAAGAAGCAACGGATGTTGAGGATATTGACAGAAGCAGCTGGTATTTTCAGAAGGGGAGTGAGGGGATTCATATTATTGCAGATGAAGCTCCTGAGTTTGTAAATGAACCAACAATATTTCTCGCCACTCCTGTAGGTGAGGTCAGTGATCAGAAGATGGAGAACAAGGATGATTACATTGATCTACTTGAGAAACTTTTAGAGTTGAATCTGGATATTTACAACTGTTCCCTCGCTTTTTATGATGATATGATTTATCTCGTTACAAGCATGCCCGGTTATGGTATTGATGCAGATTCAGTCAGAGAGCAGGTGGAGCTTTTGCTGGATCAGAAGAAGAAAGTGAGCAGGTATTTATGGGGCGACTCGGATTCTTAATAATTCTTGGTGTCATTCAGGGATTAACTGAATTTTTACCTGTATCAAGCTCGGGACATCTAGTCCTCGTTCAGAGTCTCTATCCAGGTTTTTCTCAGCCTGGTGCTCTTTTTGATGCCATTCTTCATTTAGGGACACTCCTTGCTGTAATTGTTGCCTTCTGGAAGGATATCTGGAAACTTCTTAAAGTATTTTTTACCTGGGATAAAAATGACCCCTATTTTAAATTGATCTGGCTAATCCTGGTGGGAATAATTCCCGCTGGCATAGTTGGTTTGCTTTTTCAACACGCAGTTGAGGCTCTTTTTAATTCAACCATAAGTCTTGTCCCTGGCTGGTTATTTACTGGAATTATCCTTATCTTAAGTGATAGATTTAGAAGGGATAAAAAAGATATAGGTGGAATCACCTATCTGGATGCAGTTGTCATCGGAACTTTTCAGGCTCTTGCTCTTATCCCGGGGGTTTCAAGGTCAGGCTCCACCATCGCTTCAGGTATTTTTATGGGTTTGAGGGGTAATGTTGCAGCCACTTTTTCCTTTCTCATGTCTGTTCCCACAGTGGGTGGCGCAGGTTTGCTTGAATTGCGGCATGTCTCGTCAGTTTCAGGGCATGAATTGTTTTATTATTTAATTGCAGGATTTGTTGCCTTTATTGTTGGGATTTTTTCCATTAAAATTTTGTTAAAAGTAATTGAGGCGAGATCCCTTAAATGGTTTGGTATTTACTGTCTTATTCTTTCTCTTATCGCTTATCTCCTGAGGTAGGGGGTATCTCTTGAGTGAAAAAAGGGAAGTTGCAAAAAACGCAGGCGTTGTTGGAATTTCTGTACTTGTAAGCAGAATCACAGGTCTTATCAGAGAGATGGTCATTGCAGGGGTTTTTGGTGCAGGTGTAGCCACAGATGCCTTTTTTGTGGCGTTCAGAATCCCCTACACATTGAGGCAACTCTTCGGTGAAGGTGGATTAAATGTTGCCTTCATACCTGTTCTCTCCTCCTATAAGGCAAAAGGAGATAAGAAAGATCTTGAGGATTTTATATCAAGTACACTTATTGCTTTTTCCATTGTAATTTTTCTACTCATAATTTTTGTGGAATTTTTTCCCAACATTGTTGTTGATATTTTTGCCTACGGGTTTAGAAAAGATGTTGAAACCTATTCTCTTGCCATTCTCCTTACCCGTATGCTTTTCCCCTATATATGGCTGATAAGTATGGCCG
>JALTID010000030.1:9303-14743 GCA_027004335.1 bacterium | reverse complement strand
CTTTTAGAATATCTGAATTTAATTGATTATTTTGATGTTGTTCTGTCGGCAAATGATGTGGTCAATGCAAAGCCTGATCCGTATCCCATTGAATTTATTATGGAAAAATGGAGTATCCTTCCCTCTGAAACAGTTTATGTTGGTGATTCGGAAATAGATGTAGAAACTGGGATCAGGGCAAATGTAACCATAGTTACAGTAAAAAACTCCTTTGAGGGAGTTTACTTTCTGAATTCTTTGAGAGAGTTGCCTGCGCTCATAACTAAATTTGAAAAAACAAAGATAGGAGAAGGTGTAACTTGAAAAGGTTCCTGATTCTTATGTTATTTTTTTTGAGTTTACCCCTTTACTCAAGAGAGTTTTCGTGGGGTGTGGGGAATTCAATTGATATCTCATGGCATTTTTCCTCGGAGATGAGTGACAGGGGTGGTTTTTATCTTTTTGTTAAGCCCTCATTGGAAGTAGAGGGAATATCTTTTAAGAGTGTTCCCTACCTCTCGGGTAAGGTCACTCTTTACAAAAATTCCGGGAAAATCTATGAATCTCAACTTTCCCCTGTTTTTTTGCCTGTTGGATACATCTATGTGACACCTGTAGATGATGAACATATGGAATCAGCAGATGAAATTGAGATAATTATTGGGCCGGATAATAATATTGTGAAGGATTCTCTTGAAGATATAGGTTCCATCCTGGATGAAACTTATGACATAAAATTATATGGGGTGAAAGTAACTGAAAATATTTCGTGGAATAATTATTCAATTACTGATGCCCCCGGCCCTTTTTTCCCATGGGATCCTCACGATGATATTTTAATGACTTCAAACACAATTGTTCAGATAACTCAGGATTCTTACAGCAGAATAGGCAACGACATTGAGTTACTCAGGAGAAGACTTGGTGATTTAACACAGGATGAGATGAATATTTTTAATCTTCTTAAAAAGCATGCCTCTGACAAAGAGAAGTTTTCATACTCAGGAGTCCTTGCCAGAGTACTTGGGTTTTATAAAATGATTGATCTTCTTCCCTATTCGACTGTGGAATATTCCTCTGTGGAAGAGATGTGGTTCTGGGGAAGAAGCTTTATTGATTATATTTCTTCTTCTGGAATGGTAATAGAATGGGATAGCTTGTTTAACAAGGCCAGGAATAGTGTGATAAGGGGAGAAGATCCCTCCCTTTATCTCATCGGGGCTGAAGGTGTGTTACAGAAAAATATTGCAGATTACTATATGAATTCCCTGACTGCTCCGGTTGGAGAACTTACATGTTATGTCTATTTTTTTAAGCCTATCGCTGATGAAATTGGGTTTCCTGTCCAGGGCTGGATAGATGATATTTCTCAGGGTTCCACTGCCCCTGAGATTTTGCTTTACAAATTTTGGAGTAAAGCTGTGGAGTTTTTTATGAGAAAAGTTGAAGATGGAGAATCTCAATGGAATGAAATTTTAAATAGATATATTGATAAAGGTGGAGAGTGGATTATAAAAAAATTGGGTGGTGACCAGTATTCCCTTTATGAGAACAATTTTAAAATGTGGCAGACAGCAGTTCTCGCAGGAGATGAGAATGTGGCTGAAAATGCAAGGAATGAACTTGTTTCAATATTGAATTCTCTATGGGAGGAAGGGAAGTGAAAAGGCTATTACTTTTCCTTTTTCTAATTTTTCTTTTGCCTTTTTCCATCAATAGTTGTAGTAGTTCAATGGAAGAGATCCCCTCAGATTTTCAACCATTTATTTTAACTCATGGGAGTTGGTCAGACTTAATTGATTATTCCCTCTGGGTTTATCCCCCTCATTCTTTGAGATATGGAGATGAAATTTTGCTCCCGGCAAAAAAAGATTCGGATTTTATGCTTGTTTTTAAGACGCAGCTTCGTGAAGCTCTCGGTGATATAGGAGCAAAAACTCCTGTTCCCGATTTAAAGATAACTGTGAAAATTGAAGGAACTGATAGATGGTATTCATATACCTTTTATCCTTGTTATGGTGATGAAGATTACAGTTATGTTACTCAGATTATCCTTCCTGTACAAAAAAGTAGGTATAATATGCAACTCATCGTTGAGGGAGAATCTTCTAAGGTGGGATTATCTCTCTTGAAATTATTCAGAAAAACCCCTATAAGTGGGGCTTCTTTTAAGAAGAATTTTGCCCTTGACAGAAATCAATTTGTAGAAGCATCGCCTTGAACTATTTTTGCTGTTGAGGAGTCAAAAGTAACATGAAACAATTACCGGCATTATATGAAGATAAGTCACTCCAGATCTATATCCATGAAATTGAGAAAGTACCTCTTTTAACACCTGAGGAGGAATTTGAACTTGCGAAAAGATATTATGAAACAAAGGATCCTGAAGCAGCAAAAAAACTGATCCTTTCTAATTTAAGATTTGTGGTAAAAATTGCCATGGAGTACAGAAATTATGGAATCAGGCTTCTTGATCTTATCCAGGAAGGCAATCTTGGATTAATGACAGCTCTTCAAAAGTTTGATCCCTACAGGGGATACAGATTTATCACATACGCTGTGTGGTGGATAAGGGCATATATCCAGAAATATATTATGAAGAATCTGAGAATAGTAGGAATGGGCACTACTGAAACTGAAAGGAAACTCATCTATAGGCTTGGTCCTGTAAAAAGCGCCCTCATGCTTGAATCGGGTAAGCAAGTTTCTTCCGAAGATGTAGCAGAAAAGTTAGGGGTCAGTGCTAAAGATGTTGAGGAGATGGAGAAGAGGTTGTATGCCCCTGATCTTTCCCTGGATGCTGAAATTGATGATGAGGGAAGGACAAAAATTGGAGATCTATTTAGTGCTCCATTCGAACCTCAAGAGGAGCAGGTGATTGAAAATGAAAGAAAAAAAATATTTCATGAGAAACTTGAGAAGGCAAAAGAGATTCTAAATGATAGAGAGAAACTAATTCTTAAAGATAGACTAATGGCAGAAAAGCCTATGACCCTTCAGGAGATTGCTGACATACTTGGGATTTCCCGCGAAAGAGTACGGCAGATCGAAAAAAGAACAGTTGAGAAACTTAAAAACCTAATGGGGGATATGGAAGATGAAAGGTGAAATTCAGGAATTGAATGAAAAGGTTCAGGAAAAAGGTTTTCTCCTGGAAGATATTCTAAATGAGATAGGGAAGGTTATTGTGGGTCAAAAGTACATGGTAGAAAGGGTCCTCATCGGTTTATTCAGCAGGGGGCATATTCTGGTGGAAGGTGTTCCGGGTCTTGCAAAAACTCTTACTGTTAAAACCCTCGCTGATATTCTTGATATCAAGTTTCAGAGGATTCAATTTACCCCTGACCTTCTTCCTGCAGATATAATTGGGACCCTTATTTATGATCAATCCTCAGGCTCTTTCAGGGTGCAGAAAGGGCCGATTTTTGCAAGTTTGATCCTTGCAGATGAGATAAACAGAGCTCCTGCAAAGGTGCAATCTGCGTTACTTCAGGCAATGGAGGAAAAAGAGGTATCCATAGGGAAGGATACATATAAATTGGAGGAGCCTTTTCTCGTGATGGCTACGCAGAACCCCATTGAGCAGGAAGGAACCTACCCGTTGCCTGAAGCTCAGGTTGATAGGTTTATGTTAAAACTCAATATTGATTATCCAAGTAGAGAAGAAGAGCTTGAAATTTTAAACAGAATGAGCGGGAAGGAACCTCCGAAGGTTCGCAAGATGCTTTCTCCTTCAGACATCCTTGAGATTCAGGATATCATTGATACCATCTATGTGGATGAAAAGTTAAGAGAGTATATGGTTAGTTTAGTGTATGCAACCAGGAAACCTGCTGATTACGGTGTGAGTGAATTGGAAGATCAAATTGATTTTGGAGCTTCTCCAAGAGCCACCCTAGGACTTATCCGGGCAGCAAGGGCAAATGCTTTTCTCAGGAGAAGAGGATATGTGATCCCCGAGGATATCAAAGCAGTGAGTTATGATGTTCTCAGGCACAGAATAATCCTTAGCTATGAGGCCGAGGCGATGGGAGTGACTCCAGAGGAGATAATCAGAAAAATCCTTGATACAGTAGAAGTACCCTGATGCTCAGAGAAGAACTTAAGAAGAAACTCCGCAGAATTGAGTACCGGGCACTCCAGCTTGTTGAGGAACAACTTGCCGGTAGTTATCATAGTGTTTTTAAAGGGAAAGGTATAGAGTTTTCTGAGGTTCGTGAGTATCAGATAGGGGATGAAGTACGGTTCATTGACTGGAATGTGACGGCAAGAAGGGGAGTTCCTCATACCAAGGTCTTTGTTGAGGAGAGGGAATTGACCGTGCATGTTCTTGTGGATGTTAGTGATTCTCTTCTCTGGGGAACTGATAGATCAAAAAGAGAGGTAGCTGCTGAGATAGCAGCTGTGTTAGCTTTTTCCGCTGCGTTAAATCAGGATAAGGTTGGTGCATTACTTTTCTCGGATAAAATTGAAAAATATATTCCTCCCCGAAAAGGTAGAAAACAGGTGATGAGGATAATTACCGATATTCTATCCTTTGAGCCATCAGGGAAAGGCACAGATATTGAGGCTGCCCTGCGATATTTTCTCCAGATTTACCCCAAGAGGGGAATAGCATTTTTAATAAGTGATTTTCTGGTTGATGATATTGAAGCTTTGCGAGAGCCATTTGCTGTGGTGAGAAAAAAGAATGACCTTATAAGCCTCTTTATCCGGGACGAGATTGAAGAAAATTTTCCCGATGGAAAATTCAGATTTTTTGATCTTGAACAGGGCTCACAATTTATGGTGGATTTAACGGACTATAATGGAGAGCTTTACAGAAGATGGCTAAAAGAAAGGGAGTCACTTTTGAAAGGAATTGGATTTAAAAGCAAGGTTGATTTTGTTGATATATTTTTGAACAGGGATTATCTACCTCCATTGATAAGGTTTTTTCAGGAGAGGAAGAGAAGACTTAGAAGATGAATTTTCTAACTTTGTGGAGCTTTATTGTTCTTAATGCGTTACAGTGGCACTATAAAACTTACCCATCCACCGTAAGTATTGGTGACGAAATCCATTCTGTTATATGGGTTAGGCCAAATACAGATGGTACGGTAGGATATTACTTTAATGTTACCAATCCGGTAGTGATTTTAAAAAATAGAAAGATTATCTCCGGAAAGAATGAGTATAAGATTTACTATACCTATTCTATCTTTTCCACTCAGCCTGTAACTATTTCAGGAATAGGTTTCAGATGGACCCCTAAAAAGGGAAAGGAGAAAATATATACTTTCCCTCCATTAAAAATAGGTATAAGACTTATTACAAAACCGGGTGATAAACCTTTTCCCCAATCAAATATGAAGAAGATACTTCTGTTTAACTGGGATATTATCATCCTGTTAGGACTTTTCCTGTTGCTTGGTATAGTTCTTTACATTCTGAAAAAACATTTTGAAAAAGAGGAGGCTAA
>JALTID010000030.1:0-9293 GCA_027004335.1 bacterium | reverse complement strand
GGCTAAAAAAGTTGTCCTGGAGGAAACCGTGCCACCTGAAATTGTTGCAGAAAGAAGATTGAATGAACTTCTCACATCTAAATTTTATCAAAATAAAAGATGGAAGGAGTTTTTTCTCCAGTTGACTGAGATTACAAAAGACTATCTTGCAGGTGTATTTAATTTTTTAGCTCCTGCTGAAACTACATTTGAAATTATTACAGAGATGAAGGTAAAAAAAATAACATCTTCTGATCTTAATATGATAAGAGTTTTTTTTGAGAAATCCGATCTGATTAAATTTGCAAAGCATCAACCTTCAGATGATGAAGTTAACGAACTTCTTGATATGGCAAAGAAAATAATAAAGTTGGGGATGAAGTATCATGGAGTTTGAGTATCCATGGTGGTTTTTTCTGCTTTTTATTCCTCTGATAATTTACTGGCTTTACGAGAAAAGAATGCCACGAATGGGCACAGGTGGTGAAAATTCTTTTCCTGCACAGGTAGTTAAGCCAATCAGGTACAGTAATTTACCCTCCTACCTTTTTTTTCTTTCATTTTTTCTGGTGGCTCTTATGCTTATGAGACCCAGGATAGAAAGGGGAGAGAAGGTAGTTAATACCGAGGGCATTGACATAATGCTGCTTCTGGATATGTCTGGTAGTATGCAGATCCCTGATTTCAGACCAAGCAGGTTTGCTGCAGCGAAAGAGGTGATTAAGGAATTTATCAGGGGAAGAAAGCATGATAGAATTGGCCTTGTCTCTTTTGCAAGAGACGCTTATACAATGTCCCCTCTTACCATTGATTATGGGGCACTTCTTCAGATTCTCGATCAGCTTAAGATTGGTTTTATAAGAGATGGAACTGCTATTGGGATGGCAATTGCGGAAGGAGTGGCAAGATTAAAGGACTCAAAAGCTCCTTCCAAGGTTATAATTTTATTAACCGATGGCGAAAATAATGCAGGTAACATTGCCCCGCTTGATGCTGCCAAAATTGCAAGGGATTATCATATAAAAATTTACACCATCGGGATGGGAACAAGAAAAGGGGCAGTGGCAAGGTACTTTGGGGCTACCGCTCAATTAAATGAGAACCTCCTGAGAAAAATTGCCTATATGACAGGGGGGAAATTTTTTCTTGCTACTGATACCTCTACTTTAAGACGAATCTATCACGACATAGACAGGATGGAGAAGGGTAAAATAGAAGTAAAGGTTTACCATTCATATGATGAGCTTTTCCCGATGTTAGGCTGGCTTGCCTTTATTTTCTATCTTGCGGTAATTTTTCTTGAAAATACATTTTTACTGGTGGTGCCATAATGAAGGTAATGCATCCATGGTTGCTTTTATTGATGCTTTTTCTTATTCCAGTTCTCTTTCTCTGGTGGCGAGGATATAAGAAGCGGAAAGAGATTTTCTTTTTCTTTTCTAAATTGCAGTTGAAATCTCTTCTAAGGGGTGGAGATGGGGGTAGGAAATTCTTATGGAGTATCTATCTTTTTACCATACCACTTTTTTCGCTTATTTTGGCAAGGTTTCAATATGGACTGAAATCCGAGATCCATAAATTTTCAGGGAGGGATGTCGTCTTTGTGGTAGATGTTTCAAGAAGTATGAATACAAGGGATGTGAATCCATCAAGGTTAGGACTTGTTAAACTTCAGCTTGAAGTTCTCCTTGATATGTTAAAAGGTGATAGGGTGGGACTGGTGATCTTTGCTGGTAGTGGTGCTGTGGAAATGCCGCTCACAACTGACTACGACTTTGCAAGGGAGTTTGTAAGGAGTCTTAGCACATCTCTCATGAAGTATCAGGGAACGAATATAGAGAATGCTCTTGAAAAGGCAGATATGCTTCTTGAGGTGGATAAAAATGCAAGAGATAGGAGTAAGGTTATAATATTATTTTCAGATGGAGAAAATACAACTGGCGGTGATCCTGTGAATCTGGCAAGAAAGTTAAGTGAAACAGGAATAACGATTCTCACAGTGGGGGTAGGAACTCCCTCTGGTGAGCCTATACCCCTATTTGATTCACACGGAAATATGATAGGGTATAAAAAAGATGAGAAGGGTAAACTTGTAGTGAGTAAACTCAATGCAAAGACACTTGAGAAAATAGCAGAGGTTTCAGGGGGAGCCTTTTTCCAGTTGCAGGGTAACTCAGTGGCTGGTAAGATAGTGTCCGAAATTAAAAAGATAGAAAAATCCACAGTTGAGAAAAGGGTTTATTCTCACTACGAGGATAGATTTTACTGGTTTGCGGGGCCGCTTTTTATTTTTATGTTTATTGAGGCTCTTCTGAGGTTGAGGAAGAATGAAGGGTAAGTTTATTATAACGCTTATTATTCCTTTCTTTCTGGTGGGTAGCATGTTCTACAGGGAACCAGATTCCTTTGAGAAAGCTGAAAAACTTTATTCTAAGGGCAAGGTGGATGATGCTTTGAAAATATATAAGAAGCTCTCAGATAAGTTCGCAAAAAATGGTAGATTTCAGTTTAACTGGGGACTTCTCTATCTGAAAAAAAAGAAATTTCAAGATGCTCTTGATCACTTCAGGCTTTCGTTCTCTACTGGAGAGGTGTCACAGGATGAGGTTTACTACAATCTTGGGAAGGCATTTGAAGAAATGAAGAAGTACAACAATGCGGTGGAGATGTATAAGATGGCTCTCCTGAAAAATCCTCGTAACTACAAGGCGAAATTCAATCTGGAGCTTCTTTTGATGAGAATGAAAAAGGGTAAGGGAAAGAACTCTGTATCAAAGATGACTGTAAAGCAAGGAAAAATGAAAAAGCAGAGTAAATCTGCTGCTAAAAAGAAGAAAAAGAGTATGAACAAGAATCAGGCAGTTCTCCAGAGCCTTAAGAATAGAGCTGTGAAATTACCTCCTGTGAACCAGCAGGCGCCGGAGGGGAGAATTGATAAGGACTGGTAAGATCGGATGGATAGTTTTTGTTTTTTTCTCCTTTTTCTCCTTAACAACTGAAGTATATGCTGATATTTCTATCTCAGCCACCCTTGAGAAAAATGAGATTTATATTGATGATACTGTGCAGCTTACAATAAAAATAAATGGCTCTGTTGGAAGCCTACCTGATCCAGAAATAAGTTCTCTTGATGCTGATTTTGAAATCCTTGGTTCTTCTACCAGTACCAGTATTTCAATAATAAATGGCTCGTTTCAGGCAGAAAAGGATGTTGTGCTTCAACTCAAGCCTCTCCACAGCGGCGTGATCTCAATAAAAAATATCTATGTAGAGTCTCATGGGAGAAGATATTACATTACACCTCTTACATTAAAAGTTATCAGCACATACCAGCTACCCGCTACTGCTCCCTCTGCCACAACTTCTTCATCGTCCTTGACTTCTCTACCGCTTCCTGAATCTGTAGCTAATTTTGGCATAGGAGTTGTTGGAGAAGTTAATAAAAATAAGGTTTATGTCGGGCAACAGGTAATTTACAGGTTCTTATTCATAAACAGTCGTTCTCTTTTTGGTAATCCTCGGTATATTCCTCCTACTTTTAAAAATGTGTGGAAGTATGATCTTCTGAAGCAGCCAATAGTAAAGAAGATCAGAAGATATGGAAAGTGGTTCCAGACTCAGGAACTGAGAACTGCAATTATTCCTCTGCAGCCCGGGGAAATTGTAGTCCCACCTGCGAAAATTTCTGTACCTTTTGGTTTTTTCACAGGTTCAAAAATATTCAGGACGAAACCTGTTGAGATTAAAGCTTACCCTCTTCCTCAAACCGGTCAGCCACCCTGTTTCACAGGAGCAGTAGGAGATGGATATAAAGTTAAGCTGAATAAAAGAGAAATAAGTGCAAAAGTCAATGATCCATTGCAAATCCAGGTGGAGATCACTGGTCCAGGAAATCTTTCTCTTACCGCTCCTCCCCCTCTAACTGCCCCTTCTTCTTTTAAGATATTTAACCCTCAGGTTAATGATGCTGTGGTACCAACCCCTGATGGAGTTATCATTGATAGGATAATTACATACATTTTTCAGGGTAATAAGGCTGGGGATTTTATACTTGGTCCGTTGAAATTCTGCTACTTTTCTCCACAGAAGAAAAAATATATGGTCATAAACACTGGTACTCTTAAGATTATATTAACAGGAGAGAAAAAGGTCATAACTTCAAAGACTGCACGACCGGTTTTGAGACCTCCATCATCTACATATGAGATTATAGAATATCCTGGGTGGATTACTGCATATTTGATGGGGTTCTGGAAGGTTAAGTGGCTCTCCTTTGTAATTATTGGGGGGTTTTTTGTTCTATTTTATTTAATAAGATTACTCAGTTTCAGGGTAAAAATGACTGAGGAGATGAGAAAAAAAAGAAGAGAAGTAACTGCTTCAGAGAAAAAGCTTAGAGAGGCAGTGAAGAAAGGAGATCCAGAGAAGATATATGAATGGTGGAAGAGATATTTCAGGGTGAGATGGAATATGAATGTTGATGTTATGGATCCTGAAGAGTTAAAATCCTCGGAGAGTAAAACTCTTCCTCCAGATACTGCAGAAATAGTAAGTAGAATAACCTCTCTTCTCCATAAGGCTATTTTTGCTGGTGGTGCTATTTCTGATGAGATAAAAAATGAAGTGATTTTATTTCTAAGAAGGTCAGGGAAATGGGAAGGAGAATAGCTAAGGTTTTAGTTTTTTCAACACTTTTGCTGGTATTTTCCCCTTTACTCTCTCAGGAGGGTGGACATATTCTGTTTGAACGAGGTTACAGCTCACTTGTAAAGGGGGATTTTAAAAATGCTCTTGGCTATTTTAAGGAATTGGAAAGTGATAATACCCTTTCTCCACAGTTATTTTATGATATGGGGATAGCTTATTATGAATTAAAGAATTATCCTGAATCCTTGCTATATTTTGAAAAGGCAAGGTTTCTTTCCCCTTTTTACAGAGATAACAACTTTAATCTCAAGCAGGTCAATTCAATTCTTGTGAAGAATTTCCCCTTAGAATTAAAGGTGAATACAGGTGTCAAAGGATGGATAGAATGGTTAGGTAATTTCCCAATTTCATTGGCTATTTGGGTTTTAACCTTTGCTTTTATTTTACTTCTGCTGGTGATGATCGTTGCCGTTTTTAATCCGGAGTGGCGATGGGCTCTTCTGACCGTGATTGTTTTTATTATCTGGTTTGTTTTGCTCTTGATAACATGGGAAAAAATAAAGTATGACACAACCCCTATGGGTGTTGTTTTGAATAAGATTGAGATGCATTCAGCCCCTGGTAACACCAGTAAAATCACCGTGGAGCTTCCTGGAGGAGTCAAATTTCAGGTTATGAAAGTGACTCCTGACTGGTTTTTGATAAAATTATCCAATGGAATTACAGGATGGATAGAGAAAAAAAGTATAGGGATAATAAATCCCCCATATTTTTTCCATGTCCCTACTGTGGTGCGCAAAATTTTGTCCATCCCATGAGATTAGAACTTATAGATTTGCATCCGATCCACTGCTGGGCATGTGGTGGGGAGATTCCTTCAGAGTATGTTAAGAAAGAGGCAGAAAAGTTATACGGGAGGTAAATAGGTAAATCCTAATTTAAATGACAGTTCGTTGGCAACTGTGATCACCTTCTGGGCAATTTCTTCTTCTCCTGAAAATCTTATTGAAGGTATCATAACTCCCACAGAAGCTACTATATGAGTTGTGTAATCCCTCACCGGTGCAGCAATGGCGATTATCCCCTCCTGCCATTCTTCTCTATCCACGGCGTAATTTTTTTTGCTTATTTCTTTTATATTTTTTAGAAGATCTTCCTTGGATATTATTGTATTATCAGTATATTTTGTGAGCTCATGAAGGGGTGGGATCCCACCTTTCTTTTCGTAGGTTCCATAGAGTAAAATCTTTCCCGTTGCAGAAGCATGTAAGGGATGATGCTCTCCTTCTGATACAGTTACCCTGAGTTTATGAGGAGAGTTTTTAACTGAAATTAACACAGGTACATTATCTGTGAAGGTGGCTAAAACCACCGTTTCTTCAGTTTCACGATGTAGTTCTGATAGAAGTCGGTCAGAAAGTATTGCAAGTCCAGATTGCTGTAGGTACCTCTGCCCTAATTGAAGTATCTTAATTCCCAGATGATACTGCTGAGTTTCAGGATTCTGTTCAATGTAACCGAGGTATTCAAAGGTGGAAAGTACTCTGAATACTTTATTTTTATGCAAACCTGTTTTTTCACTTAATTCACTTATTCCTAATTCAGGATTGTCGTAGAGGAATTGCTCAAGTATTTTCAGTGAATCAACAAGAACTCCAATTAGATAGTCACTTCTATCCTTATATCTGACCATTTTTAAAACTCATTTTACCAATTAAAACAATTTTAGCACAGAATTCCCTCACGTGCAATATTTGTATTGTCATGGTGAGCTTATAGCTCGCCATGACATGGAAAAAACTGTGGGTTTATTGACTTTTTAAAAACTTCCCTTTAATTCTACGAATACTTCACTGTAATCTGTGAATTTACCATAGGTGGTCTGATTTTTTCCATAGAAAAGTATTTCCCCCAGTGTGAGGGTATAATCATCTATAATGCTGTATGAAATAAATGATAGAGACATTGTGGATTTGTCGTCAATCTGATATATTGAGATCCACTGGAAGTTGAGATAGTCTTTTGGTTGATATTTTAATGAGAAAGTGAAGAAGTTATTATTTTTTCTTCCTCTGGTATCAATCTTTTTATTAAATTTTGTGTATGATTTTAATTTGTAAGATAATGAAAGGGTAAGGGTTGGTATTACCGACCAGTCAAAGCCTCCCACAGTTGAAAAATATGGATTTTCTATGAGTGGATTGTTGCCCTTTCTGTCTTCAGTAAGGAAATAGGCCCCCTCCAGTTTGAATAGCAGTGATGATACAGGTATGGAGAAATCAATCCCGTACATTGTGAGCTTCTGGTAGTATTCTTTAATAAGTGGAGGTGTAGAGGGAGTTCCAGTGACTGGTGCCAGGTTTCCTGCAGGGGGGTTTGGATATATACGGGATGGATTTCTATCTCTTCCCCTGAAGTAGTAAAGATCCCAGTCCAGCCCGATTTTTTCCGCAATTCCTGAGAGTTTTGCACCTATTTCAATTTCTTTTAACTGGTTTGATGGCACTTCTTCAGTGGATATATCCATGGGAAAAATAGAATGCTGGAAGAATGGCAGCAAATTGATTTCTGCATTGAGTATGTCTGAACCATAGGAGAGATTTATCCCGTAGATTGAGATCCTGTAATCCTCTATGTCTGATGAAATATGTGTCATATCCCAGGGATCAAGAATATCTGTAGGACTGATCCAGTCAAATAGCCCCCAGAAATCATAGTATTTTCCCGCTTTGATACCAAAATTTTTTCCCGAATATTGGGCGTAAGTTTCTACTGGGATAATTTTTAGCTCCGGTGTTGAATTCATATATTTTTCGTAGAGCAGATCAAAACTTGCAGTGACAGAACCATTTTCTCCAAGGTCCTGATATAAGTTAATCTGAGTTCTTACATTGGTGTTTATGAATTTTAATTTGTTATCTCCCCTTACTCCCAGATTTATTGAAGTTTTAACAAATCCATGGGGTTCAGTTGCCAGCAGCGTAGAGGAGAAGAATATGAGAAGTAAAACAATTTTTTTCATTCTACCTCCTCCTGAGATGTTTCACGGAGAAGTATCTTTCAGGCATTTTTTCATTGATTTTTATATTTGTAAATTTGATTCTGCTTATATGATTGATCTGAACATCTTTCATTACTATATCAGTGGCAAAATACACACCGTTTATCAATTTGTGTTCATTTATGTTTAAAATTTTTTGCAATTTTCCTCTGTCATCGTAGTATTCTGCTTTAAGGATAATTTTCTTTTCGGGATCCACCCAGTAGATAATTTTTGAATATCCTGTGTCATTTAATACCCTTTCCGAGGCAGGGGTGGCCTCTACTTTAATGCATTTTACCCCCTTAAATTCCTCTTCGTCAAGGTATTTGTACTTAAAATCGTCTGGTTTTGGTTCACCTATATCGTAGTATGTGAAGTCAGATGACATGAAGTTTCCCTTTTTGCCTGATGCCACGATCCTCTTAACTCTTCTCAGAGCAGGTAAATACAAGTATCGGTCATCCTCTCTGTTTTTATGTTCAAGAAGCAGGAATGATGTTCCCATTACCTCTCTGGGTCTGATGAATTTCATGAGCATTCTGTTGTTTCCGTTTTTGTCCTTTTTGGAGAAGAATTTTACTTCTCTTATTCTCTTTTCCTCTCTGGAATCAATAATTGTAAGGGTCATATCTGCTGACATGGAGTTCCATGTGCTCTGTCTGAACACCTTTGCCATGAAATCACGCATATCCTGACCTCTGGTAAAACCCGTAAGGAAGAGAACAGCACTTACAACGATGCTAAATTTTTCCCACTTCATTTTTTATAACCTCCGCTGACTTTTTAAGGCTTTTTGGTTTAGCAGTGATAAAGATTACCGGCAGGATTGTGAGAGCACCGATTGATGTGGTAAACATTGTTAAGCCGATGAGAAAGCCCATATTTGATACCCCTCTAAAGGATGAAAATACAAGAACGAGAAATCCCAGCCCCACTGTTAACGCATTTAAAATAATAGGGCTTCCAGCTTCTCTTATACTTTCTCTCATAGCTTCATCATAGTTGAATCCTTTTGCCAGCTGCCATCTGAAATTGTGTATATAATGGATAGCGTAATCCACTCCAACTCCGATAGCCACACTGGTAGTTACCATGGTTACTATCTCAACATGGATCCCAAGAAATCCCATTATTCCAAAATTTATCAGCTGAGAAACAAGTAGTGGTATCGTGTTAAAAAATCCTACCATTCCTGACCGGAACATCAGGGTTGTTAATATCCAGATAAGGAGCAATGATACCAGAAGACTCAATGCCTGCTCCCTTACCACTAAATCATTGACCACCATCATAAGCTTTGCTATACCAGTAATTTCAGCATTTACCGGTAATCCCTTTATCTCTTTTTTTACTTTTTTGGTGAACTCCCTGTCAATAGGCTTAAGAACAGTGTTTTTGTCAGAGCTTATGAAAAGGATCAATCTCGCATTCTGGTAATTTAGATCAACTAAATGTGCAAAATCATCTGGTCTTGTGCTCATTTCATATAATGTCAGGGACTGCGCTATCAGATCTTTTCCATTTACCTCCACAGTGACAGGTTTTCCATTTTCATCGCAGTCTAAAATTTTTTCTCAAATTCTTTTATCTCCGCTTTCGTTTCAGGGATCTTTGATAAAATGGG
>JALTID010000029.1 GCA_027004335.1 bacterium | reverse complement strand
CCCTATTATCATGGCTGCTCTGACTACTTTTGTTGGATTTATCTCAATGCTCTCCGCCTCTCTAATATCAGTAAAAGACTTTGGCTTATTTGCTTCCATAGGGATAATTTTTTCCTTAATTTTGACAATGTTGTTAGTTCCACCTCTCCTGGAATTGCTTCCCGTTCCGAAAAAAAGAAGAAGTGGTGGTCATGCTCCTCTATGGCTGGAAAAAATCCTGGATGCCATCGGTCATTATGTGGTGCATCACGAAATTTTCATTGTAGTAACAGGCGGAATAATAGTACTAGTGGCAGCTGGATTTATGACAAAACTAACAACAGAAGTAAATATAATGAACTATTATCCAGAAAAAAGCCCACCAAGACAGGCAGAAGCTTTTATGGAGAAAAAATTTGGGGGCTCAATACCATATGGTATTTTATTCAAAAGCAAAAATGGGATTAAAAATCCAGCGATTCTTAGAGAAATGTATGACCTTGCAAAAGAATTAAAAGTTACTCCACATTCTAAAAACCCTCAGTCAATCGCGGATCTGATAGCAGAACTAAACTACAATATGAATGGGACCAAAGGAATCCCCGATACAGAAGAAAAAGTTGCACAGTTGTGGTTCTTCATAGAAGGTAAAAGCGAAGTAAACCAGATGGTAACCTCTGATAATAAGGATGCATTTCTCCAGGGATTCATTGATAAACTGGATACAAAATATATAGCTAGCGTTGTTAATGCCATTGATAATTATCTCGGTAAGGCACCAAAAGACTTTTATGAAATTTCTCCTGATCAGATAAAAAAACTTCCAGGAAAAAAGAGAAAAACCCTGACAGACTGGAAGCTTAAAAAAATAAGTAATACCCTCAAATGGGACATTTCCTATTTTCAGAAAAGCTATAAAAATTTAAAGCTTACCTACCCTAGGAATAATTTCTTCGTGGAGCTTAAAAAATATTTATCACAGCCTCAGCTATATCCCCCCGAAGCTACAGGAGAAATCAAAAAAGATATTTTAGCCTATCTTAACAGCGATGAAGCGGAGGTGACATTAAAACCTGAAGACCAGAAAAAAGTGCTTAATCTTCTTCCTCTAATAATTTCAGGAGAAGAAGATACTCTTGCTGAAAAACTGACAAAACTCTTCCCCGCTAAAAATAAAGACGATCTGAGTGACCTTGCAGATTCTCTAATAGGAGTATTCCAGAACAACCTTAACACATACAGAGTGGCACATTTCACGGTGCTTTTGCCATGGTTCAGCAAACTTAATGAGGAAGATCAAGGAGTTATAAAAGGTGATATCTCCATGATAAATGATTCAGTATGGTTTATACCTAAGAAGATCGCAGTCTCAGCAGGGATTAAAAAACCTCAACCCGATGTTCACCTCTTCGCAGCACAGGCAGGAACTTCAAAGATCATGGAAAAGATGAGGAGAGACTTGAAGATCAACATGGCAAGCAGCGTTGGCATAGCCATACTTCTTGTATTTATCATGCTAAGTATTCAGCTTAAGTCTCTGGTGGGAGGTATTTTTTCACTCTCTGCTATTGTTTTCACAATAATGGTAAATTTTCTCATCATGGCTATCTTTCACATGCCACTTGATACAGGTACAATTCTCTTTGGAAGTATAGCAGTTGGTATAGGAATTGACTACACCATTCACTTTATAACAAGACTCAAGGAGGAGGTTACAAGCGGCCTTTCAGAAGAAGATGCTATTCGCAACACCATGTCAACAACAGGTGTGGGTATTTTTGTCAACTCTTTGACAGTGGCTTTAGGTTTTCTGGTTTTGATTTTCTCATCTATGGGACCTCTAAAAATGCTGGGGATTCTGGTCGCCCTTACAATGCTGTGGAGCGCCCTCGGTGCAATCACAATCTATCCCGCTGTGGTTCTTGGCTTTAAACTTAAATTTCTTAGAAAATAACAGGAGGTAGAAAATGAAAAGATTTGTAGCAGTGTTACTTACGCTTATCTTTGGATTATTCCTTGCATCGTATGTATTTGCGGAAACTGCCAAAGAGTGGCAAAAAAAAGTGGAGCAGGCAGTGAACGCTCCCAAAGACAGAGTAAGCACAGGTACCATGATCCTGATTGACAAAAGTGGAGTAAAAAAAATTAGAAAGACCAAAATGTGGCAGAAAGGAGAAGATTTAAAACTGACGAGGTTTCTCTCTCCCGCTGATGTTAAGAATGTAACATTTCTAAGTTTATCAGACACCGAAATGTATCTTTACATGCCAGCTTTTCACAAAATAAGAAGGATAGCATCATCTGCCAAAAATGAGAATTTTATGGGAACAGATTTCACCTATGAAGATATGACAATGAATAAGCTTACAGAAAAATTCAATGCAAAAATTTTAAAGGAAGATAATGATACAGTTACTCTTCTCTTAACTCCAAAACCAGACGCAGATGTTAGCTACAGCAAAGAGATAATGGTGGTTGATAAAAAGACATCCCTTCCAAGGAAAATAGATTTTTACAACAAAGCAGGGGAATTAGAAAAGACCCTTGCAAATCTTGAAAGTAAAAGGGTTGGAAAATACTGGACAATTATGCACATGGTAATGGAAAATCACCTAACAGGTCACAAAACTGAGGTGGTCACAGAAAATGTAAAATTCGATGTCGGGCTTCCTCAGAGGCTCTTCACTAAAAGAATGCTCAGGAGAAGTCATATCCGTTACTGATGGAGGAAAAAATGAAAAAACATCTCTTCCTGCTGCTAACTCTCCTGCTATTTTTTACATCTCTTAACGCTGATACTTCCATAAATGGAAGCCTTAAAATTGACCTGAGGTCCATGTTCAAAAAACCGTACTGCAATTTCTACAACAGAGAAGATATCCTCACACTGAAACTTTCATCTGATATAAGTGACAATGTTTCATTCTACACAAGTGTGGAGGGAAGATACTTTGATGCAACGAAGGTGGCTTCATTTGAAGATACTCAGGTTAGAGAAAAAGTTGATCCAGTTGAATTTGATATTTGGGAAAGTTATATAACAGTTAATTCAATCATCTTTGAAAATATGGATGCAACATTGGGGAAACAGGTCGTGGAATGGGGAACTGCTGATATGCTGAATCCAACAAGTACTCTGAATCCACATGATCTATCAGACCCTCTTGATTTCAGTAAAAGGATCCCTATTACGATGTTCAATTTTAACTACTATCCTGACAATGATTATTTTAACAAGATCCAGGCAGTCTGGATTCCTGCACATAAACCTGCCTTATTTCCCAATATGGAAATGCCGATGAAAATGAAGGTTCCTGAGCCTGGAGAAATAAAGCAGATAGAGGAAAATGGTCTCTTCCCTCAAGACAATCCTTTCTTACAAATTTTCGCCAATAAGTTCTCCATAACACGGGAAACAAATGAATATGTCCATCACAATCCATTTTATCCAAAGTATTCAGAAAGCGGAATTAGATTATCATTTAATTTTTTTGAAACAGACTTTCACCTCAGTTATTTCAACGGCTACAGCGAATTCCCACTGCCCAGAAGAGTGAAAATAACAATAGCTAACCATGATGAGTTGAATAAGACCATTGAGAAGGAGTTAGAAGGAGTTGCTCCTGGAAATAAAATAGGAGTAGGTGCTGCAATTCTTGCAGGAGATCAACTTCCTGTGGATATTAGAACTGATGTAACCCTTGCATATCCTCATTACCACGTAATTGGTGCAGATTTTAAAGCGGATATTAGTGGGATAGGAGTTTGGGGAGAGGCTGGTTATTTTATTCCCTACAAATTCGATATTACCTACATCTACCCTGATTCCAATTGGATGCTCACAAATGGAATGACAGAATTAGTTAATAACCATCAATTCACAATAAAATACAAAAGCAGTGAATTACCTTTCCTTGACAGACCTTTCCTCAAATACACGTTAGGCGCAGAGTATATTTTCAAAGGCGGATATCATCTTGAAGCTCAATTTGCAAGGGGCTTCTTTTTTGAACAGGGAGCAACAAATCTTAACGATTACTTAATGCTTGAGTTTGATAAAAGTTTCCTGGAGGGTAAATTTAAATTTTCCCTTGCTGGAGGAGGAAGTGTAGAGGGAGGAACATTAATCCATTTAATCAAATATGGAAAATTGCAAGATGACATCAGCACAGGAATCTTTGGTGGTCCAAAATTAGAGTACCTCCCCTACGACGGTATAGACATCGCTCTGGGAGCTATTTTTATGGGAGGAAGTGGAAACTCCTTCTTCGCCAAAATGAAAGATATGCAGCAGGTATACCTGCAGGCTGAAACTGATTTCTAAAAAATAGGGGGGAACTCCCCTCTTTTTCTCAAACAAGAATCATACCTCTGACTTCTCTAACTGCGTTAATTAAATAATCAAGATCATCCCTGGTATGAGTTGCCATCACACTAACCCTGAGCATACTCCTGTCAGGAGGAACAGCAGGTGGAAAAACAGGATTAACATAAATTTTTCTCTTTAAAAGCTCCTGCCAGAAGAAAATGGTTTTTTCTGGAGACCCAATAATTATAGGAATAACAGGAGAAACGCTTAGACCAACATCTATCCCCATCTCTCTGAATTTTTCCCTTACATAATCTCCGTTTTCTCTAACTTTTTTAACCCTCCATTTTTCCTTTCTTAATATTCGGAGAGCGGCAAGTGCAGCAGCAGTATTGGCAGGAGTAAGAGAAGCTGAAAAGATCATTGCTCTTCCATTATGTTTTACATATTCAATCACATCTTTCGAAGAAGCCGTGAACCCACCTTGGGATGAGAGAGATTTGCTGAAAGTCCCTGTGATCAGATCCACCTCATCAGTCAAACCAAATTCTGCTACAACCCCTTCACCATTCGCTCCAAAAACTCCTATAGAATGAGCCTCATCAACAAGCACCCTTGCATTATATTTCCTGGCAAGTTCCACGATCCCCGGAATATCCGCAATATCCCCCTCCATACTGAAGAGCCCATCAACAATTATCAACTTTCCATTATCCCGGGGGATCACCTGTAGTTTTTTCTCCAGATCACTCATATCATTATGTCCAAACACCACTCTGCTGGCCCTGCTTAACCTCACCCCATCAATGATGGACGCGTGATCAAGTTCATCTAAAATTGCCACATCATTTTTTGAAAGTAAGCATGAAATTGTTCCAAGAT
>JALTID010000028.1 GCA_027004335.1 bacterium | reverse complement strand
TTATCACTGCTTGAGGGGGGAAAAGTGGTATCGCGAGGTTTTTGAGTCCTTTTATCTTTTACTGAAATTTCAACGCCTTTTTCCAGTTTTTCAATTAATTTTTCAATGGAGACAAGAGGTGGTCTTGAAGCTATGGAAATTAAACCTACTTCCATTTTTAATTCAGGAAATGGAGATGAAAGCGAATCTGTTACTACTTTATTTACCATGTTAAACAGATGGAATAGTTCCTCTTTATCTATTTCTTTGATTAAATCCTTATCACTTTCTTCTCCTGAGATTAATTCAAATTTAATTTTAATGAGTTCATCAATATATATAAGAAGTTCCCTGAAAAAATTCTTAATGTCTCTCACTCCAGCAATATTGGACTGGATTAACTGAGAGAGTTTTTGAGTATCTTTATGTATTAATGATGCAGTTATTTCTCTAATTATTGATTTGCTCGTCAGACCAAGAACCTGCTCCAGATTTTCCCTTTTTAATTCGGGGTCCAGAGAAAGAGCCTGATCTAGTATACTCAGAGCGTCTCTTAGAGATCCGTCAGCAGCTCTTGCGATAATTTTCAGAGAGTCTTCAGAAAAATATGTGATTCCTTCTTCACCTAAGATAAATTTCAACCTCTTGATTATTAGATTCTCTGGAATCTTCCTGAAGTCAAACCTCTGACATCTGGACATTATTGTTGCAGGAATCTTATGTGGCTCTGTGGTAGCAAAAACGAAAATTACATGAGAAGGTGGTTCCTCCAATGTTTTAAGAAGGGCATTGAAAGCGCTTGTTGAGAGCATGTGTACCTCATCAATTATATAAATTTTGTATCTGCCTTTGGCTGGTCTGTAATTTACTCTTTCAATAAGATCTCTAATATCATCCACACTGTTATTGGAGGCTCCATCTATTTCAATCACATCAGGGAATCTATTCTCCGAAATTTCTATGCAATTAGAGCATTTATTACATGGTGTTGGTGTAGGACCTTTTTCGCAGTTTAAGGCTTTGGCAAGTAGTCTTGCTGTTGTGGTTTTTCCAATACCTCTTGGGCCAGTGAATATATATGCGTGTCCTATTCTTTTGGTTTTTATGGCATTCTGGATGGTTCGTGTTACATGAGATTGGCCTATTACATCTTCAAAAATTTGAGGACGCCATTTTCTGGCAAGAACCTGATAAGACATCTATGATAGAATCCATGTAAAAATAATTTTGATAGCCGAGCTCCCCATGCCAGCGACCAGAACTGCTACCGTTGCTCCCTTCCGGGCCTGGCGGAATTCACAGATAGGCCGTTACATGATGCCCGGCTATCAAATATTATTGTAACACCTATGTTGAAATTTTCAAGAAATGGGACCTCATTTTTCAATATATTGAGGTTGCTTAAAGTGTACTACAATATTTATGTAATTATGGTAAAAATTATATTAAATTTTATAAAATTTTAGAAAAAAGCTTGACATATTATTTAAGATATGAAAATCTTATATATACTTTAAGGAGAATGCCTATGAATAAGAACAGAGTTAAAGAGTTCAGAGAAGCACTTTTGATGAGTAAGTCAGAACTTGCAAGAAAAGCTGGAATTTCTCTTGTGACTCTCAACAGAATAGAGAAGGGTGCTGATTGCAGGCTCGAGACCCAACGGAAAATATTACTTGCGCTGGGATTAAAGCTTTCGGACAAAAAAAGGATTTTTGGTCCTTTTGAAGGAGAAGAAGAAATAAAATTGGAGGAGTAATTTTATGGGATTTTTGGATGAAATTTCTGAAAAGTTGCCCTTTCTTGTGAAGAATAAAATAATAGGAGTGGATATTGGTTCATTTGCTATAAAAGTTGCTGAGATAGAGGAAAAAGGTACAGAGTATCTTTTGAAAACAGCATGTTATACAGAACTGCCCCCAACAACCATAGTTGAAGGGAGTATTATGAATTCTGCAGCAGTAACTGATGCTCTGATTGAACTTACAGGCGAGTGTGCTTTGAAAGTTAAACAGGTAGCGACCTCTGTGGGAGGAAGCTCGGTAATTGTTAAACAGATTACAGTCACTACCATGACACCAGAGGAACTTGATGAGCAAATCACGTGGGAAGCGGAACAACATATAACCTTTTCGGTGGATGAGGTAAATCTTGCATATCATATCATTGGTGAATCTGAAGTAGAGCCAGGGAAGATGGATATAATTCTTGTTGCTGCTAAAAGAGACATGATCAGTGATTACACAACTGTTCTTATTGAGGCAGGTTTTTCTCCTGTAATAATTGATATTAATTCGTTTGCAATGATGAATGTATTTGAGGTAAATTACCCAGAGGAGAGAGAAAATGTTGTAGCCCTTGTAAATATAGGGGCTTCATTTACCAATGTTAATATCACTAAAAACGGGATACCTATTGTTGTCAGGGATTTTACAATTGGTAGTAATTCATATACTGAGGAGATTCAGAAAAATCTTGGCGTTAGTTCTGAAGAAGCGGAGCAGTTGAAAAGAGGTGATACTGGAGGTGAAACTGGTGAGGAAGTTATTCCCCAGGAAGTAGTTGAAATTATAGATTCAGTTTCAGATATTTTGGCTGGTGAAATTTCAAGGACCATTGATTTTTATGGTGTTTCTCACCCCGAAGAGAAAATTACGAAAGTCCTTCTAAGCGGTGGAGGTGCTTTGACTTCCGGTTTGCAGAGGATAATTGAAGAAAAGACTGATATCCCAACTCATTACCTTGATCCCTTTAAAAATATAACGGTTTCAGATACTCTGATTTCTAACAAGCCTGAAATAGTTCAAAAGTTTGCCCCAATTATGGTGGTTCCGGTAGGACTTGCTTTAAGACGGAGGGGTGATTCATGATAAGAATAAATCTGTTACCAGTTAAAGAAGAGAGAAAGAAAGTAGCTGTAAGGAATCACCTGATCATTTTTGCAATATCTCTGTTGGTGCTTTTTGTAATAATGTTCTTTATGCAGAAAAATGTTGTTCACCGAAAAGATCAGCTGCAGAAACAGATAATCAAAGTTGAAGCTCAAATAAAGGAGCTGAAAAAAATAACGAAGAAAATTAAGCCAACCAAGAGCAAAAAGGCCGAGCTGGAAGATAAGCTGAAAGTAATAGCTACGCTTGAGAAAAATCGTTTGTTTCCTGTTATAGTTCTTGATAAACTTTCCAATTCAGTGCCTAATCAGTTATGGTTTACGAAATTGCTGTATGTGAGGGATCAAATAACTATATATGGAAGAGCTCTTGACCACAGGCTTGTTGCTGAATTTGCCAAGAATCTTGAAAAGAGCAAATACTTTACAAATATCCAGATCATGGGGACCAGAATGAAGACCCAGGGACCATGGAACATCGTAGTTTTTCAAATAAAGGCGAAAGTTCTCACAGGAACAAATCCGACAGGTTGAGGTAAAAATGGAAAAGATTCAGGATCTTTTATTTAGAATTGTAAAATTGCCCCTACCCCAGAAACTTGGGATTTTTGGTGGTATTCTTCTTCTAATTTTCATACTCTATTATTACCTTTTTTATATACCTGTTCTTCATCAGGTGGGAGATCTTGAAGATAAGCTTCAGCAAAAACAAGCTGAGATGCTTCGGGAGAAAAGCAAAGCTGATGATTTACCAAGATACGAGGAAGAGTTGAGAAGGTTGCAGGAAAAATTAAGTGAAGCTATTGCCAAGTTACCTAATGAAGCTGAAATAGCCCAACTTTTGATTGATATACCAAATGTTGGTAATGAGCTTAATCTTGAAATTGCCCGATTTGAGCCCAGACCTGAATCCAAAAAGGAATTTGTTGCAGAAGTTCCTCTTGTAATTGTGGTGAAGGGGCCATTTAAGAACATTATGAAGTTTTTTGAGAAACTTGGGAAGCTTTCAAGGATTGTAAATATAAAAGATGTGACTATTGAAAGCAAAGGGAAAGTTAATGATCTTGGTCAGGTAATTGTAACAGCAAGGTTTACTGCTGTGACCTACAGGTACCTCTCTGAAAAGGAGAGAAAAGCTGTGCAGTTAAAGAAAAAGAAGAAAAGGCGAAAGAGGTAATACAAATGAGGCGATTTGTCTTTTTATCTGCGGTGATAATTTTATTTTCATTTTTATTAATGAACAGCGGATGTAAAAAAGAAGGGACGAATATAACCAAGAAAACTTCTTATAAAAAAAGAGGGAGAATAAAAAAAGCTCCTTCACAGGTTACGAAAGCAACTGAAAAAAAGTTCATTTATACTTATGATATGTTCAGATCAAGGGATCCATTTCAACCATATATTGGCAATAGGAAAATTAAGTTGAAAACAGGTCCAATTGTTCACCCGCTCCAGAAATATGATCTCAGCAGTCTCTCCCTGAAGGGGATTGTATGGGGAATCTCTTCTCCAACTGCATTAATTGAAGCTCCTGATGGGAAAGGATACAGTGTCAGGGTAGGTACGCCGATCGGAAAAAATGGAGGTAAGGTTTGGAAGATTTTATCAGATAAAATTATTATTCTGGAGAAGTATGTTGATTATAAGGGTGAAATTAAAACCCGTAAGGTGTATTTAACCTTACCTCAAAAAGAAGAAGGAGTAACTCCATGAGGGCAGTAAAAGTAACTTTAAGTATTTTTTTGGTCCTTTTTTTAGCAACTTGCAGTAGTATTGCACCTGATTTGGACCATATTCAGGATTTCAAAGTCTTGAAAAATTCCCATGGAATTGTAGTAGTTCTAAAAGGTACGAGACATCCAACTTATACTATTTTTCGTCTTACGGATCCTCTGCGACTTGTTATTGATATTGCTTACACTGATGTAAGCTCTTTGAAGCGAGCCTATCGTGTAAAGGATCCATCTTTTAAAGGTATTAAGGTCTATCAATATGGTAATAAGGCAGCCAATGTTGCCAGATTTGAAATTTACCTTAATACCATGAGAGAGTATTTTCCAAGAGTGGAAGGTGATACATTGATTATATTTTTCCCGTCCAGTAATCTTGGTCATATAGCTGCTTCTGACAGTGAGTCTTTTTTAAAACTTGCTCAAGAAGGAGAAAATGTTTTAGAAGAAGGTGAAGGATTGTTTGAGGAAGGAGTTCCTTCAGAGGAAACTTCTGCTACAAAATCACATGGAAGTGAAACTGCTCCATCTGCAGTAACAAAAACTGCATCGAGAGCAACAACTACTACCACAATTTCTAAGCC
>JALTID010000027.1 GCA_027004335.1 bacterium | reverse complement strand
TATATAAGTAATGTTATAAGTTTTCTGGGGAAGAGTCAATGGTAAAAGTTGCTGTTTTTGCAAGCACCTTTTAATTTTGTTAAAATAATCTCTGCCGGGGCGTAGCGCAGCATGGTAGCGCACCTGCCTTGGGAGCAGGGAGTCGGAGGTTCAAGTCCTCTCGCCCCGACCAATGCGCCAGTAGCCCAATAGGATAGAGCAGCGGCCTTCTAAGCCGCGGGCTGGGGGTTCGAGTCCCTCCTGGCGCGCCATTGTTTTTTGAATGGTGGGCGTAGCTCAATTGGCAGAGCGCTGGACTGTGGCTCCAGTGGCTGTGGGTTCAAGTCCCATCGCCCACCCCATTGAAATTGCAGATTAATGCGCCCGTAGCTCAAGTGGATAGAGCGCCGGACTTCGAATCCGTAGGTTGCAGGTTCGAGTCCTGCCGGGCGCGCTTACAATAGGGTGGGCCGCTAGCTCAGCTGGTAGAGCAGCAGACTCTTAATCTGCGGGGCGCAGGTTCGAATCCTGCGCGGCTCACCATTTTTTTATAGAACCTGAAGGGGCGGGGATGGCGAAATTGGCAGACGCGCTGGACTTAGGATCCAGTGCCCCAAAGGCGTGAGGGTTCGAGTCCCTCTCCCCGCACCATTATTTTTTAAAGAGGAGTCGTTATGCCAGAGATAAATCTAAAGGATATTTCCCCTACAAAAAAGGAGATTAATGTGAAATTCTCTGCAAAAGAAGTTAAATCTGCTATTGATGAGTCTCTTAAAGAGGTACAGAAAACTGCGGCAATACATGGATTTAGAAGAGGAAAAGCCCCTATGAATATGATAAGAAGAAAATATATGCAGGGGGTGAAAGAGAAAGTAAAAGAGGATTTTTTTGAAAAGGGCTATGTTGATGCAGTTGTGAAGGGTGAATGGAGAGTTTTAAAGTTAATTAACACTGAGGTTGGAGATATTGAAGAGGGAAAAGAATTCTCTTTTACCGCGGAAGTTGAAATAGCCCCAAAGGTTGAAAATCTTAACTATACCTACCTTGATGTGGACATTGAGAAAGAACCTGAAGCGGTTAAAGATGAAGAAATAGAAAAGGTGATAGAGAAGATGAGAAGGGATGTCGCAGATGTCATTCCTGTGGAAGAGGATAGAGAGGTAAAGAGTGGAGATGTTGTTAATGTGAATATTGCTGTTGAAAAGAAAGATGCTCCTGGAGAATTTATGACCCTCTATGAGAATCAGGATGTGTTAATTGAGGATGATGAAGCCTTTCATACGGAGTTGAAAAAAAGTTTGATAGGGAAAAAACCTGGAGATGAGTATGAATTGGAAGTGGATGTTGATAAAGAGAAAGAGGTGGATGAAACAAGAGATAAAGTGAAGTATAAGACGCAAGTAAACGAAATAAAGCAGTTAGAACTACCAGAAATAGACGAAGAGTTTGCTAAAAGATTTGGTTTTGAAAAAGTTGAGTCTTTGAAAAATTATATTAAAGAGATGCTGAAGCGAGAGAAGGAGAAAACTTTTCAGGAAGAACTTACAAGGGAGATCCTTGATGCACTGATAACTGCGAATCCGGTAGAAGAACTTCCAGAAGTTACCACAAAGGAATATATTGAAGAGGAATATAAAAAAGCAGGTATTGATACTCTTCCTGAGGAACGGAAGAAAGAAGCCATGGAAAAAATTGAAGAAAATGTAAGAAAAGGTCTTAGAGAGACTTTTATTGTTCTGCAGGTTGCCGAAAAAGAGAATATCTCTGTTTCAGATAGTGAGGTGGATCAATTTTTCGAGGAACAGGCCCAGTATCAGGCAGGACAGATCTCTCCAGAACAGTTAAGACAGCTTTACGCTCAGTCAGGGTTGATTAACAAGGTAAGAAGTGATATTCTATATAAAAAAGTAGTGGATAGAATTAAGAAGCTTTTGAAGGAAAAAAAGGAAGAAACAGAAGAAAAGAAAAAGGAAAAAGTTAATGAAGGAGAAACAGTTGGAGAATTACCTGGTCCCGATAGTGGTGGAACAGAGTCACAGGGGTGAGAGGGCTTATGACATCTTTTCTCGGCTCCTTAAAGACAGAATCATTTTTCTTGGAATTCCTGTTACTGACGAGATAGCTAATCTTGTCATAGCACAGCTTCTCTTCCTTGAATCTGAGGATCCAGATAAAGATATTTATCTTTATATCAATTCTCCGGGGGGGACAGTTTCGTCAGGATTAGCTATATATGATACCATGCAATATATAAAACCAGATATTCAGACTATATGCATGGGGCAAGCTGCCAGTATGGCGGCTGTTCTTTTAGCGGCGGGGACAAGAGGTAAGAGGTATGCTTTACCCCATGCAAGAATAATGATCCATCAGCCTATGGGTGGTTTTGAAGGACAGGCTACGGAGATAGAGATCCATGCCAAGGAGATTTTGAGGATAAGAGAGGAACTTAATAATATTCTGTCAAAACACACAGGTCAACCCATCGAAAAAATAAGGGATGACACTGAGAGGGACTATTTTATGTCACCTCAGGAGGCTAAGGATTACGGGCTAATAGATGAGATCGTAACGAAAAGAGAACTTGCAACTATCAGGGAATAGAGATGGATAAATTTAAAAGTAATTTTGATAAGAATGAGCCAAGGTGCTCCTTCTGTGGGAGGTCTCAGAGTGAGGTCAGGAGATTAATCGCCGGACCTGGTGTGTATATCTGTGATAGCTGTGTGTCTCTGTGTAACGAGATCCTTGCAGAAGATCTTGGGAGGGAGAGGAGAAGTTATCTTTCTCAAGGAAGTATACCGACTCCTCAGGAGATAAAGGATTTTCTTGATCAGTATGTTATAGGTCAGGAAAGGGCTAAGAAGATTCTTGCTGTAGCAGTTCACAATCATTACAAGAGGATTTACTCTGGGCAAACAAGCTGGGAAGAGGTAAAAATTCAGAAGAGTAACATTATGTTAATTGGACCCACAGGATCAGGTAAGACACTTTTAGCCCAGACTCTTGCAAAATTTTTAAATGTTCCTTTTGCCATTGCTGATGCAACTACTCTTACTGAGGCTGGGTATGTTGGTGAGGATGTGGAGAATATTTTACTCGGGCTTCTCCAGGCTGCCAATTTTGATGTTGAGAAGGCTGAAAAGGGGATTGTCTATATTGATGAGATTGATAAAATTGCCAAAGTTGGTGAGGGTCCAAGCATAACAAGAGATGTTTCTGGAGAAGGTGTTCAGCAAGCCCTTTTAAAGATTCTGGAGGGGACTGTTGCAAATGTTCCTCCAAAAGGGGGAAGGAAACATCCTCAGCAGGAGTTTATTCCAATCAATACTGAGAATATTCTTTTCATCGTAGGTGGTGCTTTTGTCGGACTGGAAGATATAGTGAGTAGAAGGGTGGGAAAGGCTGGAATCGGTTTTGGTGTGGACATAAAGTCAAAGGAAGAAAGATCAATTGGAGAAATTCTTGAGTTAGTTGAACCTGAAGACCTCATAGGATATGGAATGATTCCGGAGTTTGTTGGAAGGGTTCCTGTCGTAGCAACTCTTTATGAGCTTTCAGAAGATGATCTTATTAGGATATTAACGGAGCCAAAAGATGCTCTTGTCAAGCAATATGCAAAACTCTTTGATCTTGAGGGAGTTGAATTAAAGTTTACTCCTGAAGCTATGAGAGAAGTTGCCAGACAGACTATAAGTAAGGGCACAGGGGCCAGAGGCTTAAGGGCAATAATGGAAAAATTTATGCTTGATGTTATGTATGAATTACCTTCATGGAAAGATGTGAAGGAGTGCATTATAACTGAGGAAGTTGCAAAGGGAAGTGGTAATCCTGTAATTGTTTACTCTTCAAAGAAAAATAAAGCTATGAGCTGAGTTTTTTCAGTAAGCTATCTAATTCCTCGGGAAGCGGAGAGGTTAGATCAATCTTTTTACCTGTGACAGGATGTTCAAATATAAGATGATGTGAGTGAAGAAATAGCCGATTCAATCCTATCTTTTTCATTTCAACATTAAATTTTTTTTGTCCATATTTCCAGTCCCCGGCCACGGGGTGTCCTGTATTTGCGAATTGAATCCTTATCTGGTGGGTTCTCCCTGTTTCAAGTTTTATCCGTAAGAGAGTAGTATCACGAAAAATTTTTTCTGTGGTATAGTGTGTTATTGAAAGTTTGATTTTTCCCCTGGGTGATTTTTCCCTGCTGTTCTTTGAGGTTTTGCTTCTTATTGTTCCTGATTTTTCAATTTTTCCTCTTACCAGAGCAATGTACTCCCTTTGAATTTGGTGGGATGAGATCAGTCTGGAAAGTTTTATCGCAGTTTGTCTGTTTTTTGCGAGGATCAGAAGTCCTGAAGTTTCTTTATCAATTCTATGGACTGGATAAATTGCTATTCTTTTTATTTCTGCGACAATATTAATTACACCATATTCCCAGTGACTTCCAGAATGTACAGGGATCCCCCAGGGCTTTTCTATTATGAGAAGATTTTCATCTTCATAGAGGAAATTAATTTTTTTCTTTTCTCTCTCAGGTATCTCAGGCAATTTTGCCTGCTCAGGAATAAACGGGAGAAATATTTTATCATCTTTTCTTAATTTCCAATCTTGTGATCTTGGCTTCCCATTAACTAAGATGTCACCACTTTTAATCATCTGATAAATTTCTGAGAGTGATAGCTCTGGAAGCAGCTTGCGGATAAATCTGTCCAGCCTCAGATTATCCTGATCTGAATCAACCTTTATTTCCATTTTTAAAGAACCATTTTTTTGAATTGCCTGAGGATTTCAGAATCTATTCTTTCTTTATATTCCTTTTCCATAATTGTTATTGCTTTTTTAGGGGAAAAAGCTTTACGATATGGTCTCTTAGAAGTGAGAGCCTCGTAGATATCAACAATTGTAAAGAGCCTGGTAAAAAAATCTATTTCATTACCACAAATTCCTCTCCAGTAACCTGAACAATCAAGATATTCATGATGTTTGCCAGCAACAGATGCAATATCTTCAAGCCCTGGTATTTTTTCAAGTATCATTTCTGAATAGTAGGGGTGCCGCTGAACTGTTTTAATCTCAATGTGATTTAATCCTGAATTTTTGTATATTATATGGGGCTGGACATGGAGTTTTCCCAGATCATGGACCCCTGCTGCAAGGGTGAGAATTTCTGTTTCCTCTGGAGATAGATAGATGAATTTTGAAAAATCCTTTAAA
>JALTID010000026.1 GCA_027004335.1 bacterium | reverse complement strand
ATTTTTTAAATAAATGGGTTTCAGAAATATCGATACAATACCCCGAAATAATCCCCGCGGGCACAATACACCAGGAAGACAACACCAGTGAAGTAGTTAAAAAAGCCTTTGAATATGGAGTAAAAGGAATAAAATTTCACACTCATATATCTCTTGCTCCTCCGGAGGATGAAAGATTATTTCCCGTCTATGAAGAAATTATAAGAAGAAATAATTTTCTAATCCTTCACGGTTCTATTCATCCCACAGATGCAGGATTTATCAGGGATTTTGATCCATACGAGGTTTCAGGAGCATACCATGTGAGCAAGCTTCTGGAAAAATTTCCTGAACTAACTGTTATTGTGGCCCATATGGGTATGGGGGAATATGAGGAATTTGGAAAACTTATAGAAAAATACCCGGGACTATATCTTGATACAACAATGACCCATTGCATGGAATTTGTTCAAATAAAACATCCCGAAACACCACCTCCCCCTGATGATGTTTTTTTAGAAAAATTTTCAAACAGAATTTTACTTGGAAGCGATTTTCCTTTTATCCCCTACCCCGTAGAAAAGCAGATCCAGTGCATAGAAGAAAGGAACATTTCCAGCGAAACAAAAGAAAAAATCTTTCATAAAAACGCGGAGACGCTTTTAAAGAAAATGGGAATAGGGTAAAATTAAAAATGAATATGAAGGGACTTGATCAGATTTCTGTTTTTGTAACGGAACAAAAGAGAATCCTTGAGAAACTATTTAAACAAATAATTTCCATATATGGTGACAGATTGATTACTCTGGCAATATTTGGCTCCTATGCCAGGGGAGAACCAAAACTTGATTCAGATCTGGACATTTTTATTATTCTGAAAGATAAAAAGGGCATATCCTCTGAAATCAATTTATTTCAGGAAAAAATTGAAACGGTTATAGAAAGAGATTTACAAAAACTTTATGAGAAGTTTGGAATAAATTTTGAGATTTCACCAATAATTCTCTCAAAAGATGAAGCGGTTTATTTTAACCCCCTTTACCTTGATATGGCAGACAACTCTATAATAATCTTTGATAAAGACAATTTCCTGGGCAGAATTCTAAAAATAGTGAAACAAAAAAAGAGAAAGATTAAAAAAGTTCTTCATGGTAACACCTATCTATGGGAAATGATAGAGGAAAACCTTTTGGGAGAAAAATTATTATGAAGGATAAACTGATTGAAAAGACAAAATTCATCTACGAGCTTGTAAAAGCCGCTATAGAAGAAAAATAACCCAACCTTCACCCTCTACTAACACATTGGTCAAATTCCATTATTAAATCATGACTTTACTGCTGAGAATTTTTCCTTTATAATTTCTACGTTACAAAAATGAAACGTGAAAGATTAATGTCATCAATTATTCTAATCGTAACTTTACTTCTTGATAACATCTCCTGTGCCAGGTACGCAATTTATAATCCCACCATTGGAGATTTTTCTCCCAACAATACGGGCAAGATTTCCGTTGGATTCAAAATGATAAATGTCATGGATGGTGCTTATGTAAGTTATAAACCAACTAAAAATAGCGAGTTAGCCATAGAAGCATACAACCTTGGATTCTCTTTAAACTACAGAAAATCTTTACTTAGAAAAGGAAATCTCTCTTTCTCTACAGGATTAGGAAGTACAATTTCATGGGAGGAAGAAGGTCAGGAGAGATATGGTTTTTATATTCTTGAATCACCATTTTCTGTGACATGGTTTAATGATCTCACTTTATTATGGCTTACCATAAAGCCTGGCTTTATCCATCTGAACTCAAATTATAAGGTATGTAAGAACTTAGAGGAAGAAGAAAAAAAATGTTCCCCTATTGGCCCCTACTCATCCTTCGGCACTACTTTTGGAGTTGGAGTTGGGTATGCACCTCTAGAGGGGCTACGAATGCTTGTTTCATTTAATATTCCTTACACTTTTTCTAAGATTAATTATCTTGCAAACTATTCAATAGGATTGGAACTGGGATATGATTACACCTGGTAACCTAATATTTTTAAAAGAAATTATAATTTTTGTCCTTTTGATATTTTCCTCCTGTGCAACATACGCAGTTAACCCATCAATAATGAATTACTCTCCATCTGGTTCAAATAAGTTCTCCGGGGGTGTTAATATAGGTTACGGGATGATGCCCCTTCCATACATCTCTCTAAAACCCTCACAGGATGTTGAACTACACGGAGAAATGCTTTCAAATGATACCTTTGCTCTAAGCTTACGCTTTACCTACCAGAAAAAGAAAAATACTTATCTTTCTTCGGGTTTCTGTTTCAGTAAGATCAACGCCCTTGAGGATCTTCCCTCAATAACATGGATGGAAGCTCCCTTTGCCGCAACCTACAGAAGTAAATTAATAATAATGTGGTTTGATATTAAACCTGGAATTGCTGAATTCTCTTCATGGTCATACCAGGATCCACTTACAAATGGAACAATAACTGTTAATCCAACATCAGCCTTTGAAATTACTTTTGAAGGAGGAATAGGATACGCTCCATCGAACGGGCTACAGATTCTTTTTGGGGTGAATTACCCCATTGTAGCCCCTGTGGAAGACTTCCTTGTTTTTCCTTTCCCATATTTTAGTTTCTCAGCTGGTTACAATTTTTAAAAAGATGAGAGAAGGAAACAAACTTTTATTTACAATGAGATCCTCTGAGTATGACTTTTATAACCAATCAAAAATACGTAACCTTTCCTTCTCTTTTAACATCTGTTAAAATAATAGCAACCTTAAAGGAGTTGATAATAATGTCAAAAAGTGCTCTCCACCAAATTTTTAACCCTTCAAGCATTGCCGTTGTAGGTGTTAGCAATGACATAAGCAAAATGGGAACAATGCATTATCTCAACATTATCACCAGTGGATACAGGGGAAAAGTTTATATTATCCATCACAGAGAAAAAGAGGTACTCGGTAAACCAGCTTATAAATCCCCTCTGGATCTCCCTGAGGCTCCTGACCTTGCTATTTTTGTTATCCCCTCTAAAAATCTTCTACCCGTATTTGAAGAATTTGGAAAAATTGGAACAAAACACGCAATTATAATAACTGCTGGCTTTAGAGAAACCGGGGAGGAGGGGGCAAAACTTGAAAAGCAATTATTTGAAACAGCTAAAAAATATGGGATCAGATTTGTGGGACCCAACTGCATGGGAGTGGTAAATTCACATCTCCCCTTAAATGTGACTGTACTTCCGATGTTTGATTATAATGGGAAATTAGGATTTATATCACAGAGCGGAACCTATGTTACACAGGTTCTTCCATATCTTCATAAAAAGGGGATTAAATTCAGCAAAGCAATAAGTCTTGGTAATTCCACAGATATCTGTATAAATGATGCATTGGAATATCTGGGAGATGATTCAGACACAGGTGCAATCGCCATCTATATTGAAGCTATAAGAGATATAGAGAATTTTTTAAAAATTGCAAGAAAAGTAACCAGAAAAAAACCTGTCCTTGCCCAGTATGTAGGAGGCAGCAAAGGAGGGGCTAAATCTGGAGCAAGTCATACAGGTGCTATGGCTGGCCCCGATAATTTCTATGATGGGATCTTCAGACAGACAGGTATAATCAGAGCTTATTCAGTAGAAGAACTCTATTATAAAGGCTGGACACTTGCCACTCAACCAATCCCTGCTGGTAATAGAGTAGGTATAGTCAGCAATTCCGGTGGACCAGCCACAGCAATGGCAGATACCCTTACCCGCGAGGGTATGGAAGTACCGGAATTTTCAGAAGAACTTCAAAACAAGATAAAACCTCTTATTCCACCCCATGGAAGCAGCAAGAACCCCATTGATATAACCTTCGCAATTGAAATAGAACTGATGGGTAAGACTCTTCCCAAACTTGTGGCGGAGAGCGGTGAGGTAGACGCCATGGTAATCCATGGAATTATGGATACAGGATTTATGAAATCGGTATACAACCTCATTAAAGATAATATAACAATTTCTTATGAAGAATTTGAGAAGATCTTCTTTGCAGATGTGGAATTTATAAAAACCATCCCTGAAAAATACAAAATTCCTGTAACAGTTTCATCCTTCATGGACCACGAAGATCATGCTATTTCAGAATTAATGAAGGGAGATATTCCAGTATTGGACTCACCGGAGAAAGCCGCATGGGGGATCCTAACACTGAAACAATACAGAGAGGTGAGAGAAAAAAAATTACCTGATTTTCCTGAAAAGATCCCCGCTCCTCCCATGCTTGCAGAGAAAATAATAAACAGCATAGAAGAATTTGATGAATATCATGCAAAGCAGCTTTTAAAAGCTTATGGGATACCGGTACCTGAGGAGTATCTTGCAAAATCTTCCCTTGAAGCAATAGAATATGCAGAAAAAATAGGATTCCCTGTGGTATTAAAAGGTTCCCACCCATCTTTACAACATAAAACAGAAGCAGGAATGGTGTTTTTAAATGTTAAGACCCCGGCAGAAGTAAGAGAAATTTTTAGAAAGATAAAGGAAAACAATCCCGTATATGATATACTGGCAGCTCCTATGGTGAAATATGAAAGGGAGTTTATGGCAGGAATGATAAGAAAAGAAGGATTCCCTCCATGTATGATGTTTGGTCTTGGAGGCATCTATACAGAAGTTTTCAAAGATAATGTTACAGGTTGCGCCCCCCTTACAGTAGAAGATGCAAAAGATATGGTAGAATCGATAAAAAGCAAAAAACTGTTAGGAGCATTCAGAGGATATCCTCCCGTAGATATTGAAAAAATGGCAGAGGTGCTGGTGCAACTAAGTTACCTTTCCCTGAATTTTCCTGAGATTAAAGAGATAGACCTGAATCCAATTGTTACAGTAGAGGGTAAGCCCGTAGTATTGGATGCCTTAGTTGTCAAATAGAAACACAAAAGTTACAATAAGACAGATAAGACATTGACAACTTGAAAAAAAAGTGCTATTTCATAGGAGAGAAGGAGGAAAATTATTATGTTTAATTCAATCCCTGAACTTTTCTTTACCAGAGTGGAAGAGCATTCTGGCGAAACAATAATTATGATAAAAAAAGAGGGAAAATGGCATGAGATCAGCTGGGACCAGGCAAGGAAGGATATAATAACTCTTGCAAGTGCTCTTTTGAAATTGGGGATCAAAGAGGAAGATAAATTCGCAATTCTTTCTGATAATAGCTACCAGTG
>JALTID010000025.1 GCA_027004335.1 bacterium | reverse complement strand
GGGAACCAACGATAAGACCATTTACCTTGGGAAATTGAGCCTTAAGTGTATAGTAACTTGCGAATATTCCACCTCTCTGTCCAAGAATGAAAATTACAACAAGGAGAATTATCAGAGAGGTAAAAACAATTATTCCTACTCTTAGTCCCGACCCTTTTCTTTTAGCCATTTTCTTCTCCTATTTAACAAATTCTTTTATGTATGGGTCTGCGCATTTAACCAAATCCTCCGATTTCCCTTCAAAAATAAAAGTTCCATCTTTCAGCATCATTATTCTATCTGCCAGCATGTAAGCGTAATTTAGTTCATGCGTTACTACGATGGAAGCAACTCCAAATTTGTCTCTAAGAGAGTTTATATGCCTTACAATGATCTTAGCTGTGATAGGATCAAGGCCCGTCGTAGGCTCATCATAGAACATTATTGGCGGATCACCCACAAGCGCTCTTGCAATTGCTACTCTCCTCTTCATCCCACCGCTCAATTCTGATGGCATATAGTCAATCACATCCTCAAGTCCCACAATTCTCAATTTTTCTCTTACAATTTTTTCAATTTCATCCTGTGGCAATCGTTGTTCATATAGTCTATATCCAACATTTCCTCTTACAGAAAGAAAATCGAAAAGTGCCCCATCTTGAAATACCATTCCAATTTTTTTTCTAACTCCGAACCATTCATCTTCCCTAAGATGTGTCACATCCTCACCCATTATGATAATCTTGCCTTTATCTACTTCTTCAAGACCTAAGAGCACCCTGAGAATTGTACTTTTTCCTCCGCCGCTTCCACCTAAAATGATCAGATTTTCCCCCTCAAATAATTTGAGAGAGATCCCCTTCAGAATATATCTGTCTTCATATTTAAACCAGAGATTATCTACTTCAAGCATTGTTTTCATATCATTAATTCATAGAAAATTTTTGTAAGAACAAAATCCGCCGCCAGGATGGATACAAAAATAACAATAACTGATCTTGTGGTGGAAATTCCAACTCCTTCTGTTCCACCTTCTGAGATCAATCCGTAGTAGTTTCCAATAAGACCTATGATTGTGCCAAAAACGAAAGATTTTATAAAAGCATTTATGATATTTACAAAACCATTTGTATTTATTACTTCATTCCAGAATAAAACACTCCCGATATTAAGGTTGATACTTGCCATAAAATATGCGCTCAATAATCCTATAAAATCCAGGATAATTATTAAAAGAGGTAACATTATTGTAATAGCAAGAAATTTTGGTAGAATCAATTTCCTCAGAGGATCAGTTCCAAGGGATCTCATCGCATCAAGTTGAAAGGTAACCTTCATTGAACCAACCTGAGAGGTTATGCCCGCTCCTACCCTGCCTGCAATCATGAGGGAACCCATAACAGGACCAATTTCCCTTACAAGTGACATGGCTACTGCTCTGGGTACAAGGCTGACTGCACCGATTTTTTCCACTCCTATTGCCGCTTGGAGTGTCAGGACAAGACCGAGGAAAATTCCAGTTAAAACGGTTATGGGAAGGGAATCAACTCCCAATGCATCCATTTCTTTTAATAAATCTTCCCAATAGAAGGGCCTGGAAAAGAGGCCCTTTAAAATATCCCAGAAAAGTAAAGTTATATTTTGAAGATGAAGGATAAAACCATACATAATCAGATAAATTATAGCAGAATTAGGTTTTGTGTAAAATTGGGGATCTTTATGAATCTTAGAAAAGTGGTAAAATTATTATGTGAAGAAAAAGTTGAAATTTGATTTTTTAAATCTTCCTTTTTTTATGTACAGCAAAGCGGTTGGGGAGTTCTCCAGAACCTATCTTCCCTCTCCTTTGAATAAAATTGTATTAGGTGCCTATGCGGCTAAGTTTGGTGTCAATATTGATGAGGTTGAGTTGCCTCTTGAGGAGTATCACTCCCTCTACGCTTTTTTTACAAGAAAGTTGAAGAAGGGGATAAGAGTTTTTCCTGATGAGATAGATGTTGTCTCTTCCCCCTCTGATGGAATCATAAGGGACTTCGGAGATGTTAGGGAAGCTCAACTAATTCAGGCGAAAAAATATTTTTATACTTTATCTTCCCTGATTGGGGAAGAATTCTCTCCCTTTTTTCATAATGGATTTTTTGTAACGATATACCTTCGCCCGGGGGATTATCATAGGTTTCACTATCCTGTTACCGGAACCATTAAGAAATTTTCATATTTTCCAGGAAAGATTTTCCCTGTTAATCCTGCTGCCGACAGCAAAATCCCAGGGCTATATACTATGAACGAGAGAGTTTTTGTATTAGTTGAAACTGCTTCAGGAAAAGTTGGAGTAGTAATAGTTGGTGCCTCTGCGGTGGGTGAGATACATATGACTCACTGGCCTGAACTGAAAACAAATAGATTCAAAAGGCGGTACCCGGAAAGAATTTCTGCAGAAATCAAGGCAAAGGCAGGGGAAGAAATGGGGTTTTTTGGAATGGGATCTACAATAATTCTCCTTTTAGAAAAAGGTAAATTATCATCTTCAGTGAAGGAGGGGAATTTTGTTAAAGCTGGTACTATTATTGCTCTTCTCTCTTAACCTTGGGGGAGAAAAAATGGAAGTTCTTCAACACAAGACATTAAAGAGAGTAATAGATCCTGTGGTAGTATCCGCCACTGATATCCCCTTTGCTGCTGCCAAGATTAAATTGATAAGAGTTTTTTCCTGTAATAAAGGAAAAGTTGTTCCTATTCCCTTTCAGGTGGATGAAAAAAAAGATGGCAAATATATATTGCCGGAAGGTCCCTATCCTCAGAAAGGTGATGGTTTATTTAATGACGAAGATGAATTAGTCTTTATGGCAGAAGATACCGGTGATAGGTGTGATAGAGGAGATGGATGGTATGAGCTGGAAGTTGGAGACCCCGTGGATGGTGGTAAGGGATGGGTATATGTAAAAATTGATCCTTCTCTGCCTCTGTCAGATAAAAAATATATTGAATATTTGCCAGAAAAGCACAGGATAGAAACTACCAGGTACTTCCTTCAGTTTAATACTGAGCATCCTATTTTCTTTGATATTCTTGGGATTAAGAAAGAAGCGGGGGGATCGGGAAAAAATAACATTGATAGAATGAAGATCAGATTTTCAGCGAAGCTTATTGGAGGTTTTATAACCATCAATAAAACTGAAGAAGATTTTGAGACAAAGCTGATTTCTTACCATGCGGGACCTGTAAGAGTTGTAAGATTGACCAAAAACTGGCAGACTCTCTTCTGGAAGATCCCCTCCCCTGCAGCAGAGATTGTGACAATTTTTTACAGAGATAGTTTTGAATTTCCTGTAATTGTAGATCTACCCTTTGATGTTGGTATGTTCCTGAGGAAGGTTTCCTTTCGTGTGAGTGTGGATATGCTCTCCTCAGCAGGAAAGAGAATATTTTATAACTCCAACAATACTTCTCCTGTTGAAGTTGATGGTTATGCTTCAAAAAAGAGTACTTCTCTTGATCCCTCAAATTTTTCCTGGATGGCTAATGCTGGAACTGGTGAGATGCCAGCTGGATGGTTTAACAGGATTATCTGGTCAGCCCCTGGTAACCCCTCAATTGATGTTAATCTGTATTTTAAAGATGATCTATCTCATTCGGATCCACCAGAAGGGGAGCCAGGTGAACATTGTGATATTGGTTATACAATAAAAGGTCTTGAAAGCGTTAAAAAAGGGAAGATCTTTATTAAATCCATTATGTATTGGTTTCCTCGTTTTTCGATAGAAGAGGTAAGGAAATATATGGATATTCTTGATAATCATTTGTCAGTCAAGATAAATTTTAAAGGAGGGGAAAAATGAAGGGAAGAGACTTTGTTTTTTCATTAATACTATTTTTCCTCCTTTTGTTTCCTCTTGATCTTATGGGGAGAAAAATTCCTGCTGGAATTCAGGAATATTATGTGATAGGTAGGGAATATCAGTTGCGCAGATTTTTTCACTATATCAATATAGAAGAGGGAACAAATGATCAACTGTCCTACTATCTTGATTCTGTGGTTACTCTTACTGCCACTCTTGATAATCAAAAAATAATATATGACCATTGGGAAGATGGATATGAGAAGTATCCCTTAAATCCTACCCAGCCAACTACTGAGGTTTACACACTTAACAGGGGACAGGTTCTTTCTCTTGAAAGTGACCAGGGAAATGTGGATAACATAAATGGTAGTGTGCCTACTAGAATTAGAGGTAAGTCTTTAAGATATGATGCTGGAGACAGGATAATCTCTATTGGGGGACCTGTAGATGTTGCCCATAGCATCTGGCCTCATAACCAGAGTTATATAGGAGGAGCATTTGAAATTTATCCAAAAGCTGCATTTGAAGGGTACTACTCCTATGTAATCCCTTTCGGAGAGGATATTTATGATAGTGACGGAGGAGATTTTTCTATTTTTAAATATGTAGCTCTTGAGATTCAAGCCTTTGATGATGATACTACGGTTTTGCTGGACAACGGAAATACCCAACTTACTGTCCATTTGAATAAGGGAGATTTTTACAATACCCTAGGATATTTTAATGATGTTACAAACGCTTCTCTTCATATAAGAGTTCTCTCTGGCATGAGAGTAATTTCAAATAAGGAGATTCAAATTTCTCTTTTAACAGGTTCATTTGGTCAGTATCAGACAAGATTCTATGATGTACTCCCCATTAAAGTCTGGGGCAGGGATTATATTGCACCTGTGGTAAGCACCTCTCAATATCCTGCAAATATCTATATTTTCAATCCCAACAGCTCCACAATCAATATTACAATATACGACAACAACCATACATCAGGTGAGAATTTTCAGTTAGCGCCTTATGAAGTGAGTAGTTACAAAACATTAATAGGTAACGAGATACCTCAGGATTCACTTGTCAGGTTAAGAAGCGATTCCCTCTTCTGGGGGGTTGTGGCTTTTGATTATCAGTCTGTAGTGTATGATTGGGGTTACTCCCTCATTCCAACAAGGTTGCTTGAGTCTGAGACTTATGTTTCGTGGGCACCAGGCAGTGAAGATCTAAGTGCCAATGGTTCTCCTGTTTTTGTTGCCGCTTCAGTTCCTGGTACAGAAGTTAAGGTAGATCTTGATAATGATGGTACTTTTGATGAAATTGATACAGATGGTGACGGAAATTTAGACCCGGGTCCTTATGTTTTAGGTACTTATGATTTTTTGAAAATTTACGATCCCAATGACAACGATGAAACTGGTGCCCATATTATTGCTACAAATTCCATTGTAACAGTTTATGGTGAAGATCCGGAAGTCGCAGGTAAGGGCACCCCGTATCTTGATCTTGGTTATTCCATTCTTCCTCTTTCTCAATCTTTCATAGCTCATATTCTTGATATCTCTCTTGATTCCAATAATTCTACTGTACCATCCTATGGTGGGACAGTAACAATCACCGCTGATATTTCAACCGGGAATTATCTGCCAGTTACAGTAACTAGCGTGAGAATCTACTATCCACTGGGGATCACCTATCAGCATCCAACAGGAAAAATTGTTTATCCTGATGGTACAACTTCCTATGTTGAACCTGCAATTACACAAGATTCAACCTACCAGTATCTGGAGTGGGATCCTGATTATACTTTAAATGCAAATGAAATTCTTCATCTGGAATTTCAATTAGATTTCCCGGGAACTCTCACAGATGGTTCATATAAGATTGATGGTACTGCCAGAGGGACTTATTATGGAGTGGAGATGAATCCTACTGATGAGATTAAAATTGCAAAGACCTATCTCAGGGCGACAAAATCTGTTACATCACCTACTGTAGGAGTTTATGAAGATTTTACCTATCAGATATTTGTAACAAATACTTCTAAGAATGATTCAGATGTAGCCAAAAATCTTTCTGTGATAGATTATCTCTCCAGCAACTTGAAATTTTCAGGATGTGACAATGGATGTTCTTATGATGCTGGAAGCAACTCAGTAGCGTGGCAGGTGGGAGATCTTGGTAAAGGAGAATTTTATGCATCTAATTTAACTGTACAGGTACTCCCTGTACCAGCAGGGACAATTATCAAGAATAAGGTTATGTTATTGAGTGATAATCTTGGTAAAGTTTATTCCAATGTTGTTACTTCTCTTGTGGTACCCCCGGTTATAGAGGCGTACAAATATTCTTCTGCTGATACTCTGGGGGAGGTTCATTCAGGTGATCTATTTACCTATTTTCTTGTAGTTACAAATGTTGGGGAACGTACTGCTCATGATGTTGTTATCAAAGACAAAATACCTTATTATACTGAGTATGTAACGGATTCACTACACGAGATTTCCCCAGAGTATATCCATCTTACAGATGATTCAGGTGATGATGCTGGAGATTATAACTATACAAGTTCCAATGGGCCTTCTTTCTCTGTTTCACAGATCACATCAGGAGAGACATATATTTTTGCTTTTTCTGTCAGGGTCGTATCTGGTAATAATTGGGAAACCATAACAAACACTTTTTCTTATGAAAGTGTTGAGTTAATACAGAGCCAGTCACCACTCCACACAATTCAAATACTTCCAGCAGATATTGATGGTGATGGCATACCTAATCTCGTCGAAGATAGAATTGGCACAGATAGATTGAATCCAGATACTGATGGGGATGGAATAAGTGATGGAGATGAAGTTTTACCAGATTTAAATAATCCACCAGATACAGACGGAGATGGGACAATTGATGCTCTTGATACAGATTCTGATAATGATGGTATACCTGATAGTGTTGAGGCAGGTGATTCTTCTCTTTCAACTCCTCCCGTTGATACAGATAATGATGGAATTCCAGATTTCAGGGATCCTGACTCAGATAATGACACAATTTTAGATAAAAATGAAGGTACTGCTGATCCCGATGGTGACAATATCCCTGCTTTTAGAGATACTGATTCTGATGGTGATTCTCTTACTGATACTTATGAGGCTGGTGATATGGATCCCACAACTCCTCCATCATGGGATCATGACAACGATGGTAAACCAGATTTTCTTGATGCAGATGACGACAATGATGGAATTTCCACTTATGTTGAGATGAACACTTCAGTTTACGGAAATCCTGCCACTGATCAGGATATAGATGGGGACGGGATTAAAAATTATCTTGACCTTGATTCAGATGGTGATGAAAAAAGTGACCAGATAGAGGGGACAGGCGATATAGATGGTGATGGGATTCCAAATTTTCTTGATAAGGATGATAGCGATGGCCCTCTTGGTGACCCTGATCATGATTCGCTTTTAAATAAAGATGAAGATACTTATGGTACAGATAAATATAACCCTGATACGGATGGTGATGGGTTAAGTGATTATACTGAAGTTGTAACTACAACAACTGATCCAACATTAAGAGATAGTGATGGAGATACTATCCCTGATCCTGTGGAGGTAGGTCCAGATATCTATCATCCCTACTCTTCAGATATTACAACTGGCAGTTGTCCGGGAGTGACTGATACCACTATTGATGCCCTTGATACTGACAGTGATGGAGATGGTATTTCCGATTATGTAGAGGTAGGCTATGGGACCCTTGCAACACCTCCGGTAGATTCTGATGGTGACAGGATACCAGATTATAGAGACAGAGACAGTGACAATGACGGTATCTGCGACTATACAGAAGCAAGACCTTTCAATCCCGATGGAACCCCTGCAGATGCCGATGGTGACGGAATACCCGACTATCTTGACAGAGATTCTGATAATGGTGGAGTTCCAGACTATATTGAAAATCAGATGGGTACCAACCCAAGGGATCCTTCAGATGATAAAATTGTTGATTCTGACGGAGATAACCTGCCTGACCTATATGAGGATTCTATTCCAGGTCTGGATAAAAATAATCCAGATTCTGATGGAGATGGTATAAGAGATGATCTTGATGATCTTGATGGAGACGGATTTAACAACTACGGTGAATACTACTGTGGTACTGATATACTCAATCCCGATACCGATGGGGACCATATAACAGATGGTAGAGAAGAAGACTTCATGCCAGAGGAGGTGACAAATCCAACATGTGGTCCTGATACGGATGGTGATGGGAGATCAGATTTTCTTGACAATGATTCAGATAATGATGGAATAAGTGATCTCTATGAATCCTATTCTCCAGATGTAACAACTGCTGATGTGGCAGACCACGACAATGATGGAATATTTGACTTCAGAGATACTGATAGTGACAATGACTTTATTTCTGATCATGAAGAAGCACAGGATCTGAAGAATCCGGTAGATTCTGACGGAGACGGGACACCAGATATAATTGATTCTGATTCTGATAATGATAACATTCCAGATAAGATTGAAGCAGGAGATAAGTCCTACTCAACTCCAGCCTCTGATGCAGATAATGATGGCATCCCCAATTACCTGGATAAAGATTCAGATAATGATACCATTGCCGATATTGACGAGGGCTATTCTGATCCGGATAGTGATGGCACTCCCAATTTTCTGGATCTTGATAGTGATAATGATTCTGTCCCCGACAGTGTAGAAGCTGGTGATGCTGATCTTTCAACTCCTCCGGTGAATCATGATGGTGATTCAAAACCAGATTTTATTGACACTGATGATGACAATGATGGCATACCTACCTACACAGAAAATAATACAGATATAAATGGTGATTCTGTACCTGATAGAGATGTAGATAGAGATGGAATACCCAATTATCTTGATTCAGATTCCGATGGTGATGGTAAAAGTGATTTAGTTGAAGGTACAGGGGATATTGATGGTGACGGAATACCAAATTATCTTGATGCTAACGATGAAGATGGACCACTGGGAGATCTTGATCATGATTACATTTCAAATCATGATGAAGGATATGAAGTGAAATATGACAATGATGGAGATGGAATACCTGATTACCTTGACCATGATTCAGATAATGACGGTCTCAGTGATGCTGAGGAAGCTGGTGACAAAGATCTCACTACCCCCCCGATAGATTCTGATGGAGATGGAATTCCTGATTTCAGAGACCCAGATAGCAACAATAATGGAATTCCTGATGGAGAGGAAGGTACAGGAGATTCTGATCATGATGGAATCCCTGATTACAGAGATTTAACTCCACAACCATCCCAGCCTTCTTCATCTGGCATAAAGGGAAAAAAGATTCCTGGTAATTATAAATTCTTCGGTGGAGGAGGTTGCAGTTTTATGCCTGGAAACCAGGAAGATTTTGATCCTGTTTTCTTACTCTTGTTTGGATTCGGATTTATTATTATAATTGTGAAGAAGAGGAGATGATAAAAAAGCACTTGGTTTTCCTCATAGGATTGTTAATTTTCTCTGTGGCGAATTTGCCTGCTGGAGGGTTTGATGTACTTACCTTTTATCCATCTATAGATCCTGAAGGTGGAATAACCAGTTATTCCACCTTCTCCGGGAGAATATGGAAATCACATATGTTAGTAATGGCGTCGTATGAGAAAGATCCTCTAATGGCTGGATCTGACAGGAGACACATTTCTGCAGTTATTCCACATCTTTTTACAACATATTTTGGAGCTTCTCTTAACCTTCCTTATAAATTTCAAACTTATCTCCTTCTTCCATGGAATTCAATGGTAAAGATAACCGATTTTATAAATGGATTGTACGAAACCACTTCTCTACTTAATAATGTAAGATTTGGATTAAAATATTCAGTCTTGCCTGTTTCTTCTCATCCAGGATTTGCTTTGCTTGGAGAGATGATAGTTCCCAGTGGTTCTCCTCAGTATTACCTTGGGAGTTCAAACTTTGAATTTAAATTTTCAGGTATAACAGATTTTCTCCTTTCCCGGACATATTTCTATTTGAACCTTTCTTATGTTGCAAAATCAGCAGAAAGAGTAATGAATCTTAATTTAGATGATGAACTTCAATATATTCTCGGCCTCACATTTCCTAAAAGGGGAAAACTCTCTTTTACTGCGGAGATAAATGGTCTTACCGGCATAAGAAAGCCTTTTCACAATGAGGCACAAAATCCCATGGCAATAAATTTTCTTACAAGTTTTCTTACAGGTGATTTGAGGTGGGGAATAGGAGCAGGGACCGGGATTACTAGAGGAGTAGGGGCTCCATCTTACAGGATATTTGCTTTTATCTCTACTCCTTCATCTTCCCCTGAGATTGTAAAGAAGAAATTAACTCCCAGACAGGTTAATATGAGATGCCTAAATTATTATCTCCTTCCCCGGGAGAAAAGAGACCCAAAAGATCCCTGTATTGACTTTGAAAAGGGATATATTGTTGGAATGGTCACTAATTTCTCAGATTTTCCAATTGGAAATGTTACCGTGATGATTAAGCCTGGAAATATAGAGGTTAAGGCTGATTCAAAAGGCAGGTTTGTTGCTGAGCTGGTGCCAGGAATTTACTATATTAAAGCCAACTTAAAAGAATTTACCTCCACAGAGGCTTTTTTAGAACTTCATGAGAAAGAAATAAAAAAAGTTCATTTAAGAATTAAATACCTTGAAGGAACTCTCACAGTAAAAATTTTTAATAGCAAGCTCCGGCCTATAGAGGGAGAAATCAAAATTTACTCTGGGACTCAGCTTATAAAGAAATACCATCTATCAGAGAACGGGGGATTTCTAAAACTTCCACCTGGTACTTATATTGTCGAAGGGTGGATTCCTGGCTATAAATTTGTTTCTAAAGTTGTAGAGGTATTGCCGGGCCGGGAGGAGGAAGTGGATCTTATTCTCCGGTGATTGTTAAATATACAGTGTGAAATTTTTCTATTTCAGTTTCTATATTCCTCCAGCAGGGAGAAAGTATCCCTGCTTTTTTACATGCAAGGTCAAGATTGGATTCCAGCTGATTACTCTTTTTTTCCCATGGGAATAAAATGGAACTGTATTTATCATATCTAATGTATACCCCGTAATTCTCACAATTTTTACAACTTAAAAAGAAGTGTATAATTATCCTTAGCTCTTTAATTTCTTCCTTTTTGATTGGTGGAAATCTGATATCCTGTAGAGCAGCTCCCGCAACAGACTCAGAGATATCCTTAACTATAGAGTTAAGTTTATAGATTTTTCCCATCTCTCCTCTTAATGTCCCTTTTTTAAAGATCCTAATAAAGAGGGGTGACTTTAGTTCCGAAAGTGGATCCTTTATATAAAATTCTGGTCTGATCTTCAGATTCACGGCACTCCTTAATGAATCCAGCACTATTTTCCTGATTAATTTCTCCTTTTCTTTAAGATTAAGAGGAAGTGTTTCTGGGAATGTGATCACAATTTTCTTCTAATTCCCCTTTTTACATAGTTGAAGTAATCCTGGAGAATTTCTTTATGGTCAAATACTATATCTTCTGGGATATCTTCTTCTGTAAATAGGCCTATCTCAGCTGCGTCATCTGCAGCCTTTGGGATCCCCTCCCCTTCCGCGATGAAAACTGTTGTGATGGTGTGTTGTCTTGGATCCCTGTCCGGTCTTGAATAAACTCTGAATTGTTCTACCAATCTGATTTTCAGACTTGTTTCTTCTTGTGCTTCTCTTGCTGCTGCTTCTTCAAGGCTTTCTCCATATTCAACAAATCCTCCAGGGATGGCCCATCCATAGGGAGGATTTTTTCTGCTGATAAGAACAATTTTACCCTTGTATTGAACTATAATATCCACGGTTGGAACAGGATTCCTATATTTCTTTGTTTCCTCCACAAAACTTATTATAATATTAACAGAGTTTATTTTCAATTCAGGAGGTTTTTAATGGGTAGAGGTAGCGTTAACAGAGTGTTTTTGATTGGTAATTTGGGGAGAGATCCGGATATCCGCTATACAAGAGATGGAAAAATGGTTGCGAATCTAAGTGTGGCAACCAATGAGCAATGGATAAATGCCAGTGGTGATAGAAAGGAATCCACCACATGGCACAGGATTGTAGCATGGGGCAAGCTGGCTGAATTTGCCCAGCAGTATCTTACGAAGGGGACAAAGATTTACATTTTGGGGAGATTAGCCAATAGGCAGTGGGTAAATAAAAATGGTGAGACCAGAAACAGTGTGGAAATTGTAGCCAGAGAAATAGTTATACTTTCCCCCAAAGGGGAGAATGTAGTTTCTGCTGATGTTCCTGAGGAAATATCGTCTCCAGATGAAAGTTCTGCTTTTCTTGACTCGCCTCCACCCGATAGTGAGGATGATGTACCCTTTTAAGCTTCCTCTTCTGCAATTGCCAGGACTGTAAGAGCGGTTAAATTGACGATTTCATTTACCGAGGCTCCTCTCTGAAGAACATTTGCAGGTTTCGCCATGCCCATAAGTATGGGTCCAATAGCCTCCGCTCCTCCTAATCTCCAGAGAATCTTGTAGGCGATGTTTCCAGCTTCAAGTCCAGGAAAGATAAGAACATTCGCATTATGTTTTAAAAATGAAAAGGGGAAAAGCTCCTTTCTTATTTCCTCTACTACGGCGGGATCTAACTGCATTTCTCCATCAATTTCAATATCAGGTCTGCTGTTTCTAACTATTTCCACTGCTTTTTTTACTTTTACAGCTAATGGATGCTGATTGCTCCCGAAATTTGAGAAACTCAGCATGGCTACATGGGGTTCAATGTTAAACCATCTTGCTGTGTCTGCTGTCATTATGGCAATGTCGGCTAATTCTTCTGGACCAGGTTCTATGTTGATAGTAGCATCGGCAAAAAATAGAATCTTATCCTTCAGAACAAGCATGTACAATCCTGCTATAATTTTTCTATTTTTTTCCTTGCCTATTATTCTCAAAAGGGGCCTTATAGCTTCAGGGTAGAACATATTTTCCCCTGTAATTATACCCTCAGCATCACCCATACGAACCATCATGGCTCCAAAAACATTGGGGGCCTGTAGAACTCTGTATGCTTCAGAGAGGGTCATTCCTTTCCTGTTCCTCATTTTAAATAGTTCTTCAGCATATTCATCCAGTTTTTCACTCTTTTCTGGATTTATAAGAGTGATTTTATCTTCTATTTCAAGCCCCATTTCTTTTAGCATATTTTTTATTTTTCTTCTTCTTCCTAAGAGAACGGGGTGTGCAATATTTTCATCAACAATTATCTGGATAGCTTTGAGGATCTCCTCATTATCCCCCTCTGTGAAGACGATCCTCTTCTTCTTTATTCCTTTTGCCTTGTTTATGGTCCATCTCATTATCTCTTTGGCGGGGCTTAATAATGTTTCAAGATGTTCTTTATATTTTTCAAAATCTTTAATTTTTTTTCTTGCAACTCCTGATTCTATTGCTGCCTTTGCCACCGCTGGGGCAACCCAGAGAAGGACTCTCGGATCAAAAGGTTTGGGTATTATATAGTCAGGTCCGAATCTTAGTTTGATGTTTCCATAAGCTTTTAACACACTTTCCGGAACATCTTCTTTAGCAAGATCTGCCAGTGCTTTTGCTGCTGCAAGTTCCATTTTTTCATTGATGGTTTTCGCCCTTACATCCAGTGCGCCCCTGAAAATAAAAGGGAATCCCAGAACATTGTTAACCTGGTTTGGAAAATCGCTCCTTCCTGTGGCAACAACGGCGTCAGGAACAGCTCTTTTTGCTTCATCATAGGGGATCTCGGGATCTGGATTTGCCAAAGCAAAAATGATCGGCTTTGGTGCCATAGTTTTAACCATTTCTGGAGTAACGATTCCTCCAACTGAAACTCCCACAAAAACATCTGCACCTACCATAGCTTCAGCAAGGGTTCTTTTATCTGTTTCAACCGCAAATTCTTCCAAGTACTTGTTCATTCCCTTGGTTCTACCCTTATAAACCACGCCATTGATGTCAGACATTATTATATTAGATTTTTTAACCCCGGTCGCTACAAACATTTTCGCAATAGCTATTCCTGCAGCCCCTGCTCCAGACATAACCACCTTTATGTTTCTAATATCTTTCCCCTGAATTTCCAGAGCATTGAGGAGAGCTGCAGTAGTGATAACGGCAGCACCATGCTGATCATCGTGGAATACTGGGATATCTAAAAGTTCTTTTAGTTTCTCCTCAATATAGAAACATTCTGGAGCCTTAATATCTTCAAGATTTATTCCTCCAAAGGTGGGTGCAATTGCTTTAATGATCTCGATAACCTTATCAGGGTCTTTTTCATTAACTTCAATATCAAAAACATCAATGTCTGCGAATCTTTTGAAGAGAACAGCCTTACCTTCCATCACTGGTTTTCCTGCCAGAGGACCGATATCTCCAAGTCCCAGCACCGCGGTGGCATTGCTTATGACTGCTACGAGATTCCCTTTGATTGTGTATTCATAAACAAGATGAGGATCTTTTTCTATTTCCCTGCATACATGAGCAACACCCGGGGTATAAGCCATAGAAAGATCTCTCTGTGTGAGACATGGCTTGGAGAGAACCACTTCAAGTTTCCCTTTTCGCCCCCTTGAATGATATTCTAAGACTTCTTCTTTCCTTACCTTTGCCCTTAGCATTTTTCCTCCCTGTTAATTTTAATAAATAAATTGTTTTAAAATAATTTCAGCCTGATCTTTGTCAAAGGGAATGTTTTGTAATTCTGTTCTATTTCCAATCTGGATTAGAATGGTATCAAGGAAGATTTTGAATCCCTTCAGATACTCAATTACCTCTGGAGGAAGAGTCTTTTCATTAAGCATGTTTCCCCAATCCTGCTTTCCGAACCATTCAAAGAATTCAACAAATTTTTCATTATCACTAAATCTGACAGATTTGAACGCGAGGGATTGAAAGTATCCTATAAAATCTGTTAGCCCTTTGAGAATTATATTAAATCCTGTGTTTATAGAAGATGGGTCTTCAAGTTTATTTGCCAGCTTATCCACTATGAGACTGAACACATACACATCTTCCCTCAATCTCATTGATTCTTCCAGTCTTGATATGAAATCCTTGAAAACTTCTTTGCCATCTAAAGATGGTCTGAAGATTTTCA
>JALTID010000024.1 GCA_027004335.1 bacterium | reverse complement strand
GCTTAGGTTTTGGTTTTGCAGTTTTTGTTACACGGGCTGTAACTTCTGGTTTGACTTCCACTACTACTTTTTGTGGTTGTGGGGGAGGCGGTGGGGGTGCTTCATTTTTTTGAGTAGTTATAAGTTCTTTTCCTCCCATCTCAAAATACCAGAATAATGCTCCTCCCACGATGATCAGAAACAACAGAACCCATATCCAGCCCTTTGAGCCCTTTAATTTTTTTAGATCTTCATCAAGTACACCGGGATACTGAGGTGTAGATGTTCCAGGTGGAGCCTGTTGAGTAGTGGGTGAAGAAACATTGACAGAAATATTTGCTGTGGGAACCTGTTGAGATGGTGTTGATGGTTGCTGGAGAGGAGGAGTTTGCTGTTGAGAGGAAGGGGATTGAGGTTGAGGCGTATATTCCTGATAATAGCTACTCCCGGTGGAGTAGGATGGTGTGCTGGGTTGCTGGGGAGGAGGTGGTGGGGGTGTGTAATGCTGATGTGGGGAAGGTGTTTGTGGTGATAGAGGTGGAGGGGTTGGAGTTTGCCTCCTTCTACTGATGAGTGTACGGCTAATAGTTTCCTGGCTTTCAGGTGAAAGAATTATATTTCTGACAAGAAATCCTCTTCTTCCTGTTGTATCTATTTCTTCATCCACCCATCCTACTTCCCCAATTCCAGAGATCTCAACCCCCTCTTCAGGGAATTGAAAAACAATGTTGACTTCATCCCCTTCCCCGATTTCTCTTGAGGTTTTTAAATAAATGCCGCTTTTCTTTATCTTTGGATCGAACTCAGCAGCAAAAGTGCTAAAGTCTTTCTTTTTTATAACAAATTTTATCATCTTAAGCCTCTACCATACATTCCTTTTAACACATTTTACATATTTTAAGACAGTTCTGTCAACAAAAAGTTACATTTCTGGGATTGACCTGTGAGAAAAACAGGTGTAAAATGTATACAAAATACGATTTGATGGTAAAGTATTTTGCCTGGGGCGGGTAAAGTTTATAGGAGGTAAGAGATGGCACTCAAAATTAAAGTGGGGGATCTTATTGTTTATCCTGCAAAGGGAGTTGGTAGAATAATGGGAGTGGAAAAAATGGGAAGTGAGGAGTTTTATATAATAGAACTTCTGGAGAAAGGCATTCAGATTAAGGTACCTGTAAAAAGGGCAGAGAGAATGGGTATAAGGTCTCCAATCCCTTCTTCCCGGGCAAAGAAGATTTTATCTATGATCAAAAATTATAAGACAGCAGGGCTGAAGGTTAACTGGAATAAAAGGCAGAAGTTTTTCAGGGAGAAATTACTTACAGGAAAAATAGAAGATACTGTGGAAGTATTTGCAGAATTGCTCTATTCCAGCAGGAAGAAACCTCTCTCTTTCGGTGAAAAAAAATTGATGGACCAGGTCAAGAATATGCTTCTCCAGGAGCTATCTCTCTCGGTAGGAACTGATACTGAAACTATTAAAAAAGAATTTGAGAGTCTTTTAACCTGATCCTCAGTGCTTGAAATGTCTTATACCAGTAAATACTATTGCAATATTATGTTCATTAGCGGCGTCTATAACCTCCTGATCTCTTATTGACCCTCCAGGTTCTATTAGAGCTGTGATCCCTGCTTCATGTGCTGCATCTATGCTGTCTCTGAAAGGGAAAAAAGCATCCGATGCCAGCACTGCCCCTTTAACTTTGTCTCCTGCTTTTTCTATTGCTATTTTTACAGAATCAACCCTGCTCATCTGCCCTGCACCTACTCCAAGGACCATATCTTTTTTGGCAACCACTATTGCATTGGATTTCACATGCTTTACCACTTTCCATGCAAATCGAAGAGCTTCCATTTCATCATCAGTTGGTCCCCTTTTAGTTACAACTTTGAGATTGTTTTTATCTAAATCAATATCATCCCACTCCTGGATAAGAACTCCTCCAGTTACTCTTCTTATATCGTACCCTTGAGGTTTTTCTATCAGTGGTAGTTCAAGGACCCTGAGGTTTTTCTTGGAGGAGAAGATTTCAAGAGCCTCTGGAGTATATCCTGGGGCAATTATCACTTCAAGAAACATGGAGATCAGTTCTTTTGCCACCTCTGCTTCTACCGGTTTGTTAAAAGCAACAATCCCTCCAAAAATGGAAACAGGGTCTCCCTCTCTTGCCTTTTTAAAAGCCTCAAGTTGACTATTCTCACTCAAACCGAGCCCACAGGGATTGGTATGCTTTATTCCTGCAACGGCGTAACCTTCTTTAAATTCCGAAATCAATCTGAAAGCTGCTTCGGCATCAACGATATTGTTAAAAGAAAGCTCCTTTCCCTGGTACTGTTCTGCTTTCGCAAGAGAAAAAAGAGGAGGATTCTCCTCCATATAAAATGCAGCTTTTTGATGGGGGTTTTCACCGTAACGGAGAGGCTGTTTTAAAAACACATTTAGAAAATAAGAATCTGGCCATTCTTTAACATTATTTTCATAGTCACGAGAAGAGAGGTACTGTGCAATGGCTGAATCATATACGGCTGTATGCTGAAAAACCTTCATGGCAAGTTTGAATCTTGTTGAAAGAGATGTGTTCCCCTTTTCTTTAATTTCATTTATTACAGGGTCGTAGTCAGCGGGATCCACCACTACTGTGACATACCTGTAGTTTTTGGCTGCTGCTCTTATCAGGGTAGGACCACCTATGTCAATCTGTTCTATAGCCTGTTCAAGGGTTATGTCGGATTTTCTGATGGTTTCACGGAATGGATAGAGATTTACCGCAACCAGATCAAGGAGTTCTATACCATGGGTTGCTATACTTTCAAGATGCTCTTTTCTATCTCTCATAGCAAGGATCCCTGCGTGGATCTTGGGATGCAGGGTTTTTACTCTCCCATCCAGCATCTCTGGAAATCCTGTATATGCTGAAACTTCTATAACATCCATTCCATTTTTCTGAAGAGTTTTTGCCGTTCCTCCTGTGGAGATAATATCAAAGTCCAGCTCCTTTAATTTTTTTGCAAATTCTACGATTCCTTCCTTATTTGAGACACTTACAAGAGCTTTTCTCTTCATAAGCATTCCCCCAATTTAAGTTGTTAAGATTTTATCAATTATAGGAGGATTTGCAAAGTAAAATTTTATTTCCAGCTGACCAGGTCTTTACATTTATGGGCCAAATCCACCATGGTAGGATTTGATAATAGCTGCAATTTGATGAGGTTTTGCTAAAACAAAATGCCAATAGATGGAGTAAGTTATCATTCCTGATTCTGGGGATGTCTTGCGGGATCTGTCATGAAATCATATTTGTATCTATTCCAATCTGGAGAAAAGAGGTGCCTTTTTATACTGTCCAGTTCTCTTACAGTCCAGACTTTAATTACTTTTTGATACCATGTTTCTGATTTTACTTTAGGAATCTTATTTAAAGTGTCCATAGCCTCTTTCTTCTTCTCTTTATATACGAGGACTTCTGCCAAAAATACATATGGTAGTACATAGTGATCATTAAGTGATAGTGCTTCTCTTATATATTTTTCTGCTTTGTTTACATCTCCGAAGCTTATTGGAAAAGAGGGTAATTTAAAATACATTCTTCCTAAAACAAACGCTGCGTGAGAGTAAAAGTATTTTTTATCCATTTTGTATGACTTGAGTAAAGCTCTCTTCATTTGGGGAGCACTTCCTACTACATTTAATACCCCTACGCTCAGGCCATAGATTCCTAGGAATATTCCTTTCCAGAGGTACCCATCCGGCCTATTGGGAAAATGTCTAATTGTATCTAATGCGTATTCAAGCCCCACTCTTGATATTATTTCTTTGGTTGGTTCAGGAGAGGAATCCCATAAAAGGTAACTGTACATGTTTCTGAGCTGGTGGAGTTTGTAGTTGTATGGATTTTTTTTAATTTCCAGATTTAATTGCTTAATTACGTTCTTAATATAAGCAGGATTTTCAAGATCGTTGAGAGTGGGTTTAATTTTTACTGTCACAGGTAAAGTTAGGTCATATTCTTTGTAGTTAAAAGAGTAAAGAGGGGTTGTTACTATGAAAATGAATAAAAATACTATTATTTTTTTCATTGTATTCTCCTTCTTATCTTATTATTTATACTTGTCAATTGTAATTGATTTCTTAAAATCTTGTCAAGGTTGTTACTTATTTTCTCTCCATCCCGTTGAGGCATTGTTTGATTTCTGGGTGGGGAAGGATACAGAAATGGATAGAATCATCTTTTCGGGGACTTATTGAGCTTAACATTAAGAAAAAGTGCAAGGGATTGTTCGCTGACGAGGTCAACAAGTAATGTTGGACAGGTGGAGGAGGTTACCATCTACCCATTTTTTTTAAAGATTGTAGTATCCGTTGAACTGATCAACATGCACAAAATGGTTCATATCTCCTATCCCACCTTCACAGGTTTTTTAACTCTTGTGAGCATCAGAGTGGCAACAAGAGATATTCCCGCAGCAGAGAGGAATAGGACCTTTGCTCCATAGTGCTCCATAACAGGCCCTGAATAGAGATAACCTAACAGTACTCCTAAATTAAAAGCAAATGAAGCAAAAACTGATTGTGCTGTGGCACGAAACTCTGGAGGATTACTTCTCTCCACATAGCTAACAGAAGCTGCATAAAAGGCGCCGAAGGTAAGACCATGAAAAAGCTGAGAAAAAAGAAGGATAGCAGGTTGCGCAAATAGTGCCACCAGGGACCATCTTATCACACCTGCGAAATATGCCACATACAGAATAGCTCTATTGGAGAATCTTCTGAGAAAGTAGGGAGCAATGAGAAAAATCCCAACTTCAGCAACTACTCCAACAGACCAAGCGATCCCGATGAAGCCCTCTCCAAATCCGAGATTTTTTAAATGTAGCGAAAAAAAACTGTAATATGGACCATCAGCAATTCTACTTATCATTGAAACAAGTATAAAATAGAGGAAATTCCTGTTTGTCAGAAGTCTTACAAGATTCTTTCGTGACTTACCTCTGGCAGGAGGTTCAAGATCAGGGAATAGAAAAGCCACTATCATATTTGCAAAGATAATTGTAGCCATAAAAACAGGGAAAAAGATTACCACTGAAAGTTTCTGTAGAAGCTTCCCCACAGTTAGAGCTGTTACAATAAATCCAATTGAACCCCATACCCTTATTAAGGTGAAATTCTCTATCTTTTTTCCGAGAAACAGGAAAGTCAGGGAATTCATCAGGGGGATAAGTGGTGCCCTGAAAAAAGCGTAGAGACTCAGAAGAAGATATACCCACTCTCTATTT
>JALTID010000023.1 GCA_027004335.1 bacterium | reverse complement strand
ATCTTCTCTGTGTCAATTATCTTTAGATTCTCAAGGTCAAGATTCCTTACAATTTCCTCTGGCAAGAATGCCTCTATGAAATCTTTTACATTTTGAGGATTACCCATCAAATGTTTAAAGAATGAATCGTGTGGGTGTTTAAGATCAAACATGATATCTATCCTTTTAGGAAAGTTTATGAATTATTAGAAAGATTGCAAGAAAATTGGATACACGAATTTTCCATGGACTGCTGTAGAGGCGCACGGCCGTGTGCCTCTGGAAATAGATTTTGCCACAGCCATGCACCCTTCAAGATATAAGTGTTTGTACTCTGTTTGCCATATTCATACACCACCTCCCACACAGTTAGGTTTTCATCCTCTATGTATCAGATAAAACTATTTTGGGAATTTTAGTTTCCTATCCTGAAATTCAGTCTCATTTCAGATTCTGCTTTTTTCAGGGTATTCAAAAATAACTCAACTTCCTCTTCTGTATGGGTTGCCATAAGAGATATTCTAAGACGGGAGGTACCTGGTGGAACCGTGGGGGGTCTTACTGCTCCTGTGAAGAATCCTTTTACAAATAGATACCTGGAAATTCTCATGGTATCTTCAGGGTCTCCAATTACTATGGGGATAATGGGTGATTCAATTTTTATTTCTGTCTGGAATAGTTCTTCTGCTTTTTTCTGGAAAAACTTTACATTTTCCCAGAGCTTCTCTCTTCTTTTATCATCAGTTTTAATAATTTTTAGTGCCTGAATAATGGCATCTGCCAGTGCTGGAGGGTAGCCTGTGGTAAAAATAAAACTTCTGCTTTTGTTGATAAGAAAATCTATGAGAGCCTTTGATCCTGCCACATATCCCCCGGCAATTCCCACAGCTTTACCCAGTGTGCCCATATGGATCTCAATTTTATTCTGTAAATTGTGGTGAAATGCAAGGCCTCTTCCCTCTGGGCCAAAAACTCCTGTTGCATGTGCCTCATCAACCATCACAGCGGCATCATATTTTGCTGCAAGCTCAACAAGTTCAGGGAGTGGAGCGAGGTCACCATCCATGCTGAAAACAGAATCAGTTACAATTAATTTTTTCTCTGCTCTGCTTTCCCGAAGGAGTTTTTCAAGATGTTCCATATCCCTGTGTCTAAAAATTTTTACCTCCGTTTTGCTAAGCCTGCAACCATCAATTATTGAAGCATGATTTAACTCGTCACTGAAGATTGCTCCTTCTCTATTCATAATTGCTGAAATTATCCCGGTGTTAGCGTGGTAGCCTGTATTAAAAACTAAAGCTGCTTCTTTTTCCTTGAATTCTGCAAGGAATTTTTCAAGCTGGATATGGGGAGAATGATTTCCCACTATGAGTCTTGCAGCTCCTGAACCGACCCCCCATTCTTTCGCTGAATCAATAAGTGCCTGTATGACTTCCGGATGACTTGCGAGGCCGAGGTAATCGTTGGATGAGAAATTTACGACCTCCTTCCCATTAATAACAATTCTTGCTCCCTGGGAGGTTGAGACCTCTCTTAATTCCCGAAAGAGTTTATTTTTTCTTATTTGTAATAGAGAATTCTTAAGAAATTCTTCAAGCCAGCTCATATTATGTCAAGTCCCAGTTCTTCAACCATTTTTATATCATCTTTAAAATCTCTTCCCCGGGTTGTGAGGTAGTTACCCACCATTAAACCAGAAATTCCTGATAATAGCAGGAGTGATTGAAGGTCTTTCATCAGGTATTCTCTACCTCCCGCTATGAGAATATGTTTGTCTGGCAAAATCATTCTAAAAACAGCAACAGTTTTCAGTGCATCAATAGGTGTTAAATAATGAGCATTTTCCAGAGGAGTCCCCGGGATGGGATGGAGGAAATTTATTGGTACTGAATCCACATCTAATTCTCTTAGTTGAAAAGCTAACTCAATCCTCTGCTCAAATGCTTCCCCCATTCCAATGATACCGCCGGAACAGATCTCCAGTCCCACCTCTTTTGCCACTGATAGTGTCTTTATTTTATCTTCCTGCTTATGGGTGGTTACTATTCTGGGAAAAAATGATCTGGATGTTTCAAGGTTGTTGTGATAACGGGTTAGCCCAGCTTTTTTCAGGTCTTTTAAAAAATTTCTTTCCACAATTCCCAGTGATGCATCTGGAAGCATATCTGCTTTTTCCCTGATCAGTTCCACTGCTTTAAGGATCTTTAATTTTTCTTTTCTGGTGAATTCTCCTCTTCCACTGGTTACAATGGAGAATCTTTTAGCTCTTCCTTTTTTAGCGACCAGAGCTTTTTTTAAAATTTTCTCAGGTTCAATGAGTGGATAAATATCAATTTTTGCCTTTGATCTTGATGATTGAGCACAAAAGGCACAATCTTCCGGGCATAGCCCAGATTTGGCATTTGCAATAGCGCAGAATTCAATCTTTTTACCAAATTTTTTTTCTCGCAGTTTTGTGGCAATTTTAAAAAGTGCTGTCATTCCTTCGTGGGAATTAATCTCCTCCAGTTTATATATAATCTCAGGTGGCGGAGGAAACTCTTCGGGAGATAGGTTTTCAAGAAAATTAAGAATCTCCTGCTGACTGATACTTTTTTCTTTCATTATCTTTCCATTATATACAGAGTAAGAGAGAGGGCAAAGGAGGCTGTGACCCAAAAGCCGTTGACACAATTGTGGGAATCTTGAATTGTTGAATTCTTATGATACCCGGGAAGGGGCGCACGGCTGTGCACCCCCTACATCAGGAAATATCAAGGTAGTATCGTTTATATCTTTTATCTATTTTCTCCGTATCAATTATCTTCAGATTCTCAAGATCAAGATTCCTCACAATCTTTGCTGGTAAAAATGCTTTTATAAAATCCCTCACATTTTGAGGGTTACTCATGAGATGTTTAAAAAATGAATCATGTGGATGTTTAAGATCAAACATAATATCTTCCTTTTTGGGAAAGTTTATGGATTATCAGGAAGGTTATAAGGCGAAAAATGAGATGGCGAATTTTTTGATTACCATCCAATTTTCTGTCATAATTAAAAAGAAAGGTAATATTTATGGAATTAGTCAAAGTTTCTGAAGTCGATGAAGAACTTCTTCGGGAAATAGTTGATAGAATTGTAGCGGCAGTGAATCCTGAAAAAATAATTCTTTTTGGTTCTTATGCTTATGGACATCCTACACAGGATAGTGATCTGGATTTACTTGTGATCGTAGGTGAACTAAAAGAAAAAAGAAGAGAAATAAGATTCAGGATAAGGAAGGCTTTAAGGAAGTTTCTTATTGCCAAGGATATTATTGTTGCAACTGAAAATGAGATAGAGGACTGGAAAGATGTTAAGGGAGCATTTTTATCAACTGTGGTTAATAAAGGTAAAGTAATTTATGAAAGAAAAAAAAGATTGAACTGGTTGGTGCCTGGATAAAGAAAGTTGAAAACGATCTTTTAACAGCAAAGCATATGATAAATGTTGGTAAATCTCCTCCTCTTGATGTGGTATGTTTCCATGCACAACAATCGGCTGAAAAATACATTAAAGCGTTTCTTACTTATGGCGAATTAGAATTTGAAAAGACCCATGATCTGGGAGAATTAATAGGGATAGCGTCAGCTGTTGATAAAGATTTCCTACAGATATTGGAGTTTGGTGATAGGTTAACTGACTACGCTGTTGAGGTACGATATCCTCTAGTTAGCGAAGAGCCTACACTTGAAGAAGCAAAAGAGGCTATCAAAATGGCAGAAGAAATAAAAGAGTTTGTGTTGAAAAGATTACCGACACAGTGATTCATTTGCTTCAAATTCTAAGCGACACCACTGCTAAAGATTTTTAACTCAGGGTGGGGAAGATGTCTTAACCAGGAAAAGTCAATCTATTGACATTCAGGCAAAATTGTGCAAAAATTAAAGCAGAAATTGAAATAGGGAGGTGGTCATGAAAGTTCTTAAATTTCAAGCACTTAGCCCCTCATTCATTAGTGATTTTCTTTCTAGTATTCTCGGGACCTATATATGCCCACAATAACGATTGGAAGAATAGTTGTTCCGGGAACAGCTGTAATCATTCGAGTGAAAGAATTGATCCGATGATTATTTCCGATCTCCATATCGGTGACAATCTACACAATGATGGGATAATTAAGATTGTGGGAACAGAGGGAAATATTGTTATTGGGAGAGACCTCCATAATAAAGGGTCAATAATCTCAAAAGATGGAATATTTGTCGCAAGGTCAATAAAAGAAGGCGGTTGTAGCGAAACAGAACCTTCAGACATTTTAATTGCTTTTTTAGCAGTATTTTTCTTCTTGTTTCTTTGTAAAAGGAAAATAATCAATGAAACAGAATAAGCCATTTATTGTCCTTATCTTGAGTTTTGCAACTCTTTTATTTAGTGGTTGTGAGTATTGTCCATATTATCCAACGCCACCTGTTTTTGATTCTCCCTTTTTTCTGGCGGATACTTCCAATCTTTACGCAGTTAAAGTTGTATATAATGGAAAGGATGGTGTTTTTACAACAGACATTAATGTTTATAGTGTAGATGACAGGGGAGTAAACAAGATAAAGCACAAAACCTTCAAAGGGAGCTATAAATGGAGATTAGGGGTGTATGAGTTTAATTATTACAGCATTTCACCCCTCTCTTATAACAAGAAATGGGTTATTCTTGAGGATACTAAAAGTGGATATGTGTATCTGTATGATATTATGGAAGACAGCATGAAAAAAGTTGGAAAACTTAATTCATCCAAAAATAAGTGTAGCTACGATCACTATTCAATATATTATTCTAACACGATTCTTCTAAATAGTTCAAAGATCCTGGAAGTGTTTAACTCAGGTTTTCTTGGCAAAAAAGGTGAGAGAAAGGAAGAATCCTGCATAGAGGATTATGTTACAAGAGAAGAAATCCCAATAAGTCACCCTGATGGTGTAAAATATTATTACCTGAATTATGACGATGAATCACAGCAATTATTATATTCTTTCGTTAAAGGCAATGAAATTATAATTGATCAGTTAACTTTCAATGAACTTAATAAATCACTTGAACCGGAGAATTATCTGGGAAAAATTACAATGGAAACATCGGGGCAACCATTTAAGTTTATAACTATTACTGGAAATTTTTTAATTGCTCAACAGTACTCCTTTTGCACCACTCACTGTTCCCATCCCAGTAGTAAACTCCTTTATCTTTATAATTATCGTGAAAGTAGATTAATAAATAAAATTAAACTGGATTTAAGTGGGATTCATGTTAATTATCTT